>DATAAN010000092.1:0-10261 GCA_036260105.1 Actinomycetota bacterium | reverse complement strand
GTTCGCCGACGGGTTCGCCTCAGCCGACATGACATGCATCCCGGAAAACCTGTTCCAGGACGGCGAGTGGGCAATCCTGGAGTGGCGCGACCCCAAGGGACTGAGGGGATGTGGCTTCTTCCATGTGATCGGCGGGCTCATCGCCTTCCAGAGGGGCTACTGGGACAAGCTCAGCTTTCTGCAAACCCAGGAACTCCCGCTCCCCGAAGACGCCTCGTCCGACTCGGGCTGAACCCAGCTGGCGCCGGTCAGCTCTTCCTGCCGGTCCCTTTCAGCGAATCAAGGATCTTGGCGAGGCCCGACTTCGGCTTGTCCCCGGAGGGGGCAGGCGGAGAGGAGGGCTTCTGCTTGCTCCACTCGTCGTACTTCTTGAAGTGCTCGTAGTTGGGCATGCGCTCCCCCATCGGGAAAAAACCTGGCCAGCGGGCGACTCTGCACGTCTCCAACAGAGCTCTGACGGCCAAAGCTCTCTTGGAGACGGGGGGATTCGAACCCCCGTGAGCACAGCTTCCACCTGGGGCATCTACGGGCGTAGCCTAGATTCTTATCTCAGCCCGGCGTTTGCCCTAGGCAGGCTCGCCGGTGCCCAGTCGGGAATTGATCTCACTCCGCACGTCACCCGACGGGGCGTGACCGGAGCCAGTCTGCTGCATGACGCCTCTATCCGATCCGCAGACCCTACCGGTAGAGACGCCCGTCTTTCATTAGACGGGAACTCGCTTTAGGCAGCGACGTTTCAGTTTATTGTCCGGGTTGATTAACGAGGTCCCCGGACCTCGACCCGCTTCCTCCAAGCAGAACGACCGGCTTCGAAACCAAATCGTCCCCTGGCTAGGTTCTCAATGTGCCACTCATCTAGTCTAAACGCCCCAACCTCCGCCGTAATTCCCGCCGACTTGGACAAGAGAGCTTCGATCACAGATGAACCGACATACACAAGAAGCGGCCGTCAAAGCCGTCGAGTCGGCTTACGACACGGCCTGGAACGATGGAGACGTCGAAGCGATCGTCTCGTACCTGACGCCGGATGTGGTGATGGTCAATCCACGGGGAGGGGTCGCCACAGGGCATGAGCAGGTCAGGCGCCACCTTCAGGAGTTGTTCGCGGGCGAGTTCGCGACTTCTAGGCATACCTCTCGCATCGTCCGCGTTTCTTTCGTGAGTTCCGACGTGGCGGTGGTGGACGGCGTAGCGCTAATCGAGTCGGACGATTCCTCGGCGCCGGAGAGGCACGCGTTCACGGATGTCCTCGTACGGCGAAATGATGGCTGGCTGGTCGCCCACGTGCGGGCGTATTCAGCCACTCCTTATGCATAGCGTTGACCCAGGTATCATCGCCGCCGGCCCATCACCCGGTCCACCTGCATGCGTGCGTCCTTCGCCTTCAGGTCCTCCCGCTTGTCATAGGTCTTCTTGCCCTTCGCCAAGCCCAGTTCGATCTTCGCCAGGCCGTGGGCGAAGTAGAGCCG
The DNA here is from genome assembly GCA_036260105.1 of Actinomycetota bacterium. Classification (GTDB taxonomy): domain Bacteria; phylum Actinomycetota; class CADDZG01; order JAHWKV01; family JAHWKV01; genus JAJCYE01. The sequence continues at coordinate 8,792 of DATAAN010000092.1, read as the reverse complement.
CAGTGGGACGAGGGTGAGGCCCTGCTGCTTTGTCTTGCCCAGAAGGGTCTCGATCTCCCGCTTGTGCAGCAGCAGCTTGCGCTTGCGAAGCGGGTCGTGCTGGGCGTAGCCGGCGTTCTCGTAGGGGGCGATGTGCATCGATATCAGCCACACCTCGCCGTCCCTGATGACGGCGAACGACTCCCTGAGCGACGCCTTGCCGGCTCGGATGGACTTGATCTCGCTTCCGGTGAGCACGATGCCCGCCTCGAACGAGTCGAGTATGTGAAAGTCGTGCCGGGCCTTGGGGTTGGAGATCGCCCCGGCGGTCGCCTTCTTTCTCTTGGTGGCCATGCCCGAGTCTAGCCGGGCTAGCTGGCCGCCTTCGTTGGAGCCTCGGCCAGCATGCCGGACAGGATCTCGGTGGCCTTGGGCAGCTGGCGAGCTCGCTCAGCCACCTCGACGTCCGGGAGAACACCGTGCTCGCCTATGCCGCGGCCGCTCGGGGTGAAGTAGGAGGCGACGGTCAGCTTGATCGCACTACCGTCGGACAGGCCCACGACCCTCTGAACCGATCCCTTCTTGTAGGTCTCAGTGCCGACGAGAATACCCCTCTGCCGGTCCTGGATCGCCCCGGCGACGATCTCCGAAGCGCTCGCCGAGCCCTCGTCGACCAGCACGACCAGCGGCAGCTTGGTGCCGACCGGGCCTCGGGCCTGGTACACGACCTCCGACTTGCCGCGCTCCCGGTAGGCGACGATGGTCCCGCCCTCGATGAACACACTGGCCACCTGGACCGCCTCATCCAGGGACCCGCCGGGATTGCCTCGCAGGTCCAGGACGAAGCCCTTGGCCCCGCGTCCCTGCATGCCCGCCACCGCATCCCGAACCTTCTGGCCCACTCCTCCGGTGAACGACAGGATGTTGACCACGCCGACGTCGCCCACCATCTCCGACTTCACCGACGGGATTTCGAGCTTTCGGCGGCTGAGCGTGAATTCCCTGGGCGCACCGGCGCCCCGCACCACCTTGACGACCACCTGGGTCCCCGGTTCCCCGGCGATCCGCTGGCCGACCTCGTCCAGCTCCATGCCGGCCACCGGCTTGCCGTCGACTGCGGTGATCAGGTCGCCAGGCTCGATACCTGCCTCGGCAGCCGGCGTGTTCGGCAGCACGGAGACGATCTTGGTCATCTCAGCCGAGCGGTTCAGCCACACCCCTACGCCCGAGAACTGGCCGGTCAGAAGCTCCTCGCCGAGGGCCCGGTAGGCCTGCGGCGTGTAGTAGAGCGAGTGGGGGTCGTCGAGCCCTTCGAGCATCCCCTTGACCGCCCCCTGGAGAAGCTTGTTGCGGTCCGGCTCGGTCAGCGCCATGGAGTCGATGCGCTCCTCAGCCTCCTCCAGCACCTCGTACTTGTCGCTCTGCGGGGCGCGGCTCCGGCCCACGGTGAAGCCGAAGACGAAGAAGGCGGAGGCCACGGCGAGCGCGGCGAAGCCTGCCAGTATCTTCGTCGAATATCTCTTCAGCACCGCTAGCGATTATCGCCGACCAGCGGTTCGAAGAGGTACGCCCGTCAGACCTCCAGGAAGCGGCGGAGCGCCAGGCTCGAGCCGAAGACGCCGATCACGATGCCGATGAGCAGCAGGGTGAAGAACATGCGCACGATGCTGCCGCTGCTGACCGTCAGGGGCAGGAAGAGGATCGCGTCCTGCATGCGGTCCAGTCCGAACACCTTGCCGGCATAGATCAGCGCCGAGGCCAGCAGCGCGCCGAGCGCCGCCTGCACCGTGCCCTCGAAGATGAAGGGGACCCGGATAAACCAGTTGGTCGCCCCGACCAGCTTCATGATGCCGATCTCCTTGCGGCGGGCGTAGATACCGAGCCGGATCGTGTTGGCGATAAGCAGGATCGCCGCGCCCAGAGTCAGCACGATGGCGATCACGAGGATCGTGCGCACCACGCCGGTGAACTTCAGCAGCCGCTTCATCGCCTCACCGCCGAACTGCACCTCGTCCACCCCCGGCTGGCCGGTCAGGCGAGAGGCGACCGCCTCGGCCGTGTTCGGGTCCTTCAGCTTGATCCGGTAGGAGGCGGGAAGGGCGTTGGGGTCCACGTTCTCGGTGATCGCCGGACTGTCCTTGAACATCCGCTTGTACTCCTCGAACGCCTGCTCCTTGGATTCGAAGAACTTGCGTTCCACCTCCGGCATGCCGTCGATCTGGGAGCCGAGAGCCTTCACCTCTTCGGGAGTCGCCTCGTCACGCAGGAATACGTTCAGCTCAACCTTGCCCTCCCAGGAGGACACCATCTTGGTCAGCACCTCGCCGCCGACCATGACGACGCCGAGAAGCAGCAGGCTGATGGACACGGTGGAGACCGCCGCCAGGGTCAGAAGGACGTTGCGGCGAAGGTTCGAGACGGTCTCGTCGACGAAGTAGTTGACTCGTAAAGCCACTCCCTAAGCTCCTTTCGGACATTCAAAAGCAACGCAGGGGTTGCAGTACTCCAACTGTTTAGCTCTAGCCGAGGCCGTAGACGCCTCGAACCTGGTCCCGGACCAGCTTGCCGCCATCGAGCTCGATGACCCGCTTCCGGGAACGGTCCACGACCGCGTGGTCGTGGGTTGCGATCAGTACCGTCGTGCCGCTTTCGTTGAGACGTTCCAGCAGGTTCATGATGTCTGCCGAGGTAGAGGGGTCAAGGTTACCGGTAGGCTCGTCCGCCAGCAAGATCGGGGGCCGGTTGACCATGGCCCGGGCGATGCACACCCGTTGCTGCTCTCCGCCGGAGAGCTCGTGCGGCATGCTGTTCAGCTTGTCGGTGAGCCCCACCAGGTCGATGATCGCCGGCACCCGTTGGTTGATGATGTGCTTGGGGCGCCCGATGACCTCGAGGGCGAAGGCGACGTTCTCGCGGACGGTCTTGTTGGCCAGCAGCTTGAAGTCCTGGAAGACGCATCCGATGTTGCGGCGCAGGTACGGAACGCGCCAGCGGGGCAGCTGGCCGATGTCCTTGCCCGCCACGTAGATGGTGCCCTCGCTGGGCTCCTCCTCTTTCAGAAGCATCTTTATGAAGGTCGACTTACCGGATCCGGAAGACCCCACGAGAAAGACGAACTCCTCTTTCTGGATGTCTGTGGAGATGTCGCGCAGGGCGACAACGGAGCCCTTGTAAACCTTGCTTACGTTCTCTAGGCGAATCATTGGGGGTTAGAAAAGACCCTTTCCAAGAGATGACGTCGGACCCAACCTGCCGCGCTCGGACTCAAGGCTGGATGCATCTTAGCATCGTCGGTGCAGCATACGGCGTAACGCTTCGAGTGGATATAGATATCACGGATTTGGCAAACGACGAGCGCGCCAGGCAATCATTTCACCGCTCAGAGTGGTAGGACCTTAGATCCGCCCGGCGGCGGCTGCCCGGCGGCGGCGCAGCTCGGCGTCGATGAACACGTCCAGGTCGCCGTCCAGAACGGCGTCCGGGTTCCCGACCTCCACATCGGTCCTGCGGTCCTTGACCATCTGGTACGGCTGCAGGACGTAGGAGCGGATCTGTGACCCGAAACCGATCTCCATCTGCTCGCCGCGGAGCTGGTCCAGCTCTTTCTGCTTCTCCCGGCGGGCCAGCTCGGCCAGGCGTGAGGCCAGGATCTTCATCGCCACCGCACGGTTCTGGAGCTGTGAGCGCTCGTTCTGCACGCTCACCACGGTGCCGGTGGGTAGGTGTGTGATGCGGATGGCGGAATCGGTGGTGTTCACCGACTGGCCCCCCGGACCCCCGCTGCGGAAGACGTCGATCCGCAGCTCGGTAGGGTCGATGTCCACATCGGCGTCGGGCTCGACCTCGGGGATCACGTCCAGGCTGGCGAAGGAGGTGTGGCGTCGGCTGTTGGAGTCGAACGGCGAGATGCGCACCAGGCGGTGCACTCCCCGCTCGGTGGACAGCAGGCCGTAGGCGAACCGGCCTCGAACGCTGAACGTGGCGCTCTTGATGCCGGCCTCCTCACCGGGCTGGATGTCCAGCACCTCGGCCTCCAGGCCCTCGTGGCGCTCGACCCAGCGCAGGTACATGCGCAGCAGCATCTGCGCCCAGTCGTTGGCTTCGGTGCCTCCCTCGCCGGCGTTGAGGCTTGCGATGGCGTTTGCTTCGTCGTACTCCCCGCTGAGCAGCGCCCGGGTCTCCAGCCGCGCCAGCTCCGCCTCGAGCTGGTCGAGGATCTTGACGGCGTCTTGGTAGGAGCCCTGGTCGTCTTCCTCCGAGGCCAGCTCCCAGAGGACCTCGGCTTCCTCCAGCTGGGAGGCCAGCCGGTCGGCGGTCTTGACGTCGTCCTCCAGGCGCGACAGCTCAGTCATCGTCTTGGTGGCGGACGCCTGGTCGTCCCAAAAGTCCTGCCGGGAGATCGTCTCCTGGAGCTCTAGTGCGCGGGCCCGCTTCGCCTCGATGTCAAAGGAACTCCTTAAGGTCGTCCAGCTTGGCCTGGGTCTGCTTCAGGCGGGGCTGAAGGTCGTCCACTCAAGCGTCCCTTCCGTGGCACAACTTGTACTTCTTGCCCGATCCGCAGGGGCACGGGGCGTTGCGCGGGACCTTGTCGGCCCGCGCCGGCTCACCGGCGATGCCCTCTGCCGTTCCCTCCAGCCCCGCCTGCGTCTTCGCGCTCTGCATGGCGGTGGCGGCCTGCCCCGAGTTGGTCCGGGTGGCGGCGACTGGCTGCGGCTGGCGCTGCTCCTCCACCACCTGCACGTGGAACATGTACCGGACGAACTCCTCCTTCAGCGAGTCCATCATGGCGGCGAACATGTCGAAGCCCTCCCGCTGGTACTCGGTGAGCGGGTCCCGCTGGCCGTACGCACGAAGACCGATGCCCTCCCGCAGCTGGTCCATCTCGTAGAGGTGCTCCCGCCAGCGGGCGTTCAGGATGGACAGCAGCACGAGCCGCTCCAGCTCCCGGAACCGCTCGGCGCCGATCTCTTCCTCACGCCGGGCGTAGAGGGCGAGCGCCTCCTCCAGGTAGGCCTCGACGACGTCGTTGTAGGTGGCCGTCTCCTCGTCGAAGGTGCCCGGCAGCTTGGAGGGGTAGATCTGCGTGATCTGCGAGTCCAGGCCCTCCCAGTCCCAGTCCTCGGCGTTCACCTCGGGGTTCAAGAACGTGGCGACCGTGTCCTCGATCACGTCGCTGATCATCTGCTCAGCCCGCTCCGAGAGGTCCTCCCCCTCCAGCAGCGCCCGGCGGGCCCGGTAGACCTCTTCACGCTGCTTGCTGAGCACCTCGTCGTACTTCAGCAGGTTCTTGCGGATCTCGAAGTTCTGTGACTCGACCTGGGACTGCGCACGCTCGATCGCCTTCGAAACCATCTTTGCCTCGATGGGCTGGTCGTCCGGTACGCTCATCCGCTCCATGACGGTGTTGATCATGCCGGTCGCAAAGAACCGCATGAGGTCGTCTTCAAGCGACAGGTAAAAGCGGCTCTCGCCGGGGTCGCCCTGGCGGCCGGACCGCCCCCGGAGCTGGTTGTCGATACGGCGGGACTCGTGGCGCTCGGTGCCCAGCACGTACAGGCCGCCCAGGTCCACGACCTTGTCGTGCTCCGCCTCGCACTCGGCCTTTTTCTGCTCGAGGATCGGAGCGTACTCCGCCTCGTAGGCCTGGCGGTCCTCCGGGCCCATGAGCTCCAGAAGGTACTCGTCGTTGTCCCACCCGCGGGCGGACATCTCCTGCCGGGCCAGGTACTCCGGGTTTCCGCCGAGCAGGATGTCGACGCCACGACCGGCCATGTTGGTCGCCACCACGACCGCGCCGATCCGGCCTGCCTGGGCGACGATGAACGCCTCACGCTCGTGGTTCTTGGCGTTCAGCACCTCGTGCTTGATGCCCCGCCGGTCCAGGTAGCCGGCCAGCTTCTCCGACTTCGCCACGTCTACGGTGCCGACGAGGCAGGGCTGGCCGTTGGCGTTTCGCTGGACCAGGTCCTCGGTCAGAGCCCTCCACTTCGCGTCCTCGGTCTTGTAGACGAGGTCCGGCTGGTCTACCCGGCGCATCTCACGGTTGGTGGGGATCTCGTAGACGTCGAGGCTGTAGACGCCGGCGAACTCGGCGGCCTGCGTCATCGCGGTGCCGGTCATGCCGGAGAGCTTGTCGTACATCTGGAAGTACTTCTGGATGGTGATCGTTGCCTCCGTGACGCTCTCTTCCTGGACGACCAGGTTCTCCTTCGCCTCGACCGCCTGGTGCAGGCCGTCCGACCAGCGGCGGCTGGGCATCGTGCGACCGGTGAACTGGTCGACGATCACAACCTTGCGGTCCTGGACGATGTAGTCCCGGTCCCGCTTGTACAGCTCCTTGGCGCGCAGCGCCGTGTCCAGGTAATGCACGAGGTGCGTCTGGACCTGGTCGTACAGGTTCTCCACGCCGAGCAGCCGCTCGACCTGGGCGATGCCCTCCTCGTTGATGGCGACCGTTCGCTTTGCCTCGTCGACCTCGTAGTGCACGTCGGCTTTGAGCTTGGGCACGATGCGGGCGAACGTCTTGTACCACTTGGCCGACTCGTCGGCCTGGCCGGAGATGATGAGCGGCGTGCGGGCCTCGTCGATGAGGATCGAGTCCACCTCATCGACGATGCAGAAGTGGTGGCCCCGCTGGACCGTCTCGGCGAGGCTGAGAGCCAGGTTGTCGCGGAGGTAGTCGAAGCCGAACTCGCTGGAGGTGCCGTAGGTGATGTCGGCGCCGTACGCCTGCCGCTTCGCCTGGAAAGAGCCCTGCGGCTGGATCAGGCCAACGGTCAGGCCGAGGAAGCGGTAGATCTGCCCCATCCACTCGGCGTCCCGCTTGGCCAGGTACGGGTTGGCGGTGACGGCATGCACGCCCTCACCTGCCAGCGCGTTCAGATAGATGGGCATGGTGGAGACCAGAGTCTTGCCCTCACCGGTCTTCATCTCGGCGATCGCTCCCTGGTGCAGGACCGCCGCACCGATCACCTGGACGTCGAAGTGGCGCTGGCCGATGACGCGCCACGCCGCTTCACGGACGACTGCGTACGCTTCCTGGAGCAGGTCGTCGAGCGTCTCGCCGTTGGCTATGCGCTGCCGGAACTCGCTGGTCTTGGCTTGCAGCTCACCGTCGGAAAGAGCCTTCATCTCGGCTTCGAAGTCGTTGACCCCTGCCGCTATCTGGCTGATCCGCTTGAACTTTCGCCCCTCGCCGGCGCGCAGAACTTTGTCGAGAACGCTCATCTTTCCATTATGACCGCAGTAGGAAGGCCGCCCTCGACAACGGCTTTGAAGGAGAAGTTGCTAGGTGGCGGGCTCCATGGGAGCAGCGGCATTGAGGCTCGCCAGGTCGAGCATCGCCGGAGCCGCCGGCTCCTTCCCATGGCGGGCGTGTGCCGGCTTGCCCTGACGCCTCCTCTTGGATTCGGTCATCTGCCGGCTGAGCCGGTCCAGAGCGATGTCGATGGCCGCGCGGTAGTCCGCGGCGCAGGTCTTGGCACGGAAAGAGAGACCCTTGCAGGTCACCGCCACCTCCGCGAAATGACTTCCATTTTTCAGGCGCCCTTCCTGGTACAACTCCACGTCGATCAGCTGGATGGCCGGGCCGTACTTGGTGAGACGCGAGAGCTTCTCCTCAGCGAACCGCTCTAGCGAATCCGAAATCTCGGTGTGCCTGCCGTGGACCTTGATCTCCATAGGAAGGACTCCTGTAGTTGACGTTGAAAACTCTTTGCAAACGAGAAATTCAACCGCGCCGGCGGAGGCCGGCATACCGGAGCTGGCGCTGCGATCTGGCTGACCTGGTCTTTGACCCCACACCCGCCTGCCGAGGCCTCGCACGGCGGCAAACTCCGGCCCGAAAGCGCTCCGGCCTTATGCCGGCCGGGTCGCTCAGGCACCACTGGAGTACCTCGATGCCGTGCTTCGCACCTTCTCCCGGAGCCCGGGCGTTTCCCGGGAGCCGGGGCAGGACTGACCTCTAAACCGCACCATGCTCAGCAACCAATCGTTGCCTTAAGTGGATCCCTTCGCCTGCGACTAGCTTGGATTAAGAACTCCTTTCGAAGCTCCGCAACCACAGACCCAGAAGGCAGTGCCAGACCTCGATTATAGGTCCGGGCCCCCGACGGCGAAAGATCTTGCCGCGGTCGCCACGACCACCCTGGAGGCGCCCGACGCCTTCAGCGCCCTTGCCATCTCGGACGCGGTGGAGCCGGTGGTGAACACGTCGTCGACCAGCAGCACGGAGTCGGGAGTGCACCCGGTGGCCCGGAATGCGCCCGCCACGTTGGTCCTCCGCTCGTCAGGGCTCAGCCTCATCTGAGGGCGCGTCCGCCGGGTGCGGGCGGCCAGCGCCACCGCAGGCTTTCCGAGCGATCCCGCAACCAGCTCGGCCAGGATCCGGCCGTGGTCCACTCCGGTCCGACGCAGCCGCTCGGGACTTGGAGGGATCCACGTGACCGCTTGGGCTGTGCCCGGAAGTCCGCAAGCCGCCTCCAGGACCAGGTCGCACAACGGCGCCGCCAGGGAGCGGCCGCCCGAGTACTTGAACCGGTGTACCACCTTCCTCAGAACCGGGCCGAACGGCGCCGCCTGCCGGGCGGCGTCGAACCGGAAGTTGCGACTTCGGCAGTCCATGCAGGAGTCCGCCGGACGGTCCAGCGGCCTGCCGCAACACCGGCAGACCGCTCCCCCTATTCGTGGGATCCCTCCGAGGCAACTCCTGCAGAGCCCGCCGCGGGCGATCCTCCGGCAGCCGGCACAGGCTTCCGGGCATATGACGTCTTTCAGACCCAGCATGAGTTCAAGCTAGTGCCGGGTAGTGACAA
>DATAAN010000091.1:0-14433 GCA_036260105.1 Actinomycetota bacterium | reverse complement strand
GGAAGTAGACCGTCGGCGGGTGGAAGCCCTTGTCGATGAGCCGTTTGGCGATGTCCATTGCTCGGACGCCGTACTCCCTCCGCATCTTCCTGGCGGTCAGCACGAACTCGTGCATGCATAGGCCCGGGTGAGCCGTCTGGTAGGTCTCCTCCAAACGGCTGCGCAGGTAGTTGGCGTTCAGCACCGCCCGCTCCGATAGCGAGTGCAGCCCGTCGGCCCCCAACGAGATCAGGTAGGTGTACGCCCGGACCACCATGCCGAAGTTGCCGTAGAAGCCGTGCACCCGGCCTATCGACTGCGGCCGGTCTCCATCCCAGAAGTACTTTCCCGTGTCGGCGTCCAGGCCGGGAAGCGGCGCCGGCAGGAAGGGCTCCAACCGGCTGCTCACGGCAACGGGACCGGAGCCGGGCCCCCCACCGCCGTGCGGCGTGGTGAAGGTTTTGTGCATGTTGATGTGGACGACGTCGAAGCCCATGTCTCCCGGCCGCACGATGCCCACGATCGCGTTCAGGTTGGCCCCGTCGTAGTAGAGGAGGCCCCCTTTGGAGTGGATCGCGGCAGCGATCTCCTCGATCTCGCGCTCGAACAGGCCCAGCGTGTTGGGGTTGGTGAGCATGAGGCCGGCGACGTTCTCCCCCATCGCTTCCCGCACGGTCTCGATGTCGACCAGGCCCCGGCTATCCGTGGGAATCTGCTTCACCTTGTAGCCGGCGAGGCGGACCGTGGCCGGGTTAGTGCCGTGTGCGGAGTCGGGGATGAGAACGGTGTCGCGCTCGTCGCCCCGGGAGGCATGGTAGGCCCTCATCACGAGCAGGCCCGTCAGCTCGCCCGCGGCCCCCGCCGCCGGCTGGAAGGACGCCCGCGCCATGCCGGTGATCTCGGCCAGGAGCTGCTCCATCTCGTAGATGAGCGCGAGGGCTCCCTGAGCGTGCTCGGCCGGCTGCCACGGGTGGAGCCGGCTGAAGCCGGGGAGGGCTGCCGTCTGTTCGTGGATCTTGGGGTTGTACTTCATGGTGCAGGAGCCGAGGGGGTAGGCACCGACCTCGATGGACCAGTTCTTTCGGGAAAGGTTGGTGTAGTGCCGCACGACGTCCAGCTCGGAGACCTCCGGAAGGTGCGGGCTTTCGCCGCGGACCATCGATGCCGGCAGGACCTCCGCCGCCGAAGGAAGGCCCGCGTCCTCGGACGGAATGGTCGACGCCCTCCGTCCCGGAACGGACAGGTCGTAGATCGACCGCTCTTCTATAGCGGGACTGGGGTTTTGGCTCACGCGATCACCTGGCCCAGCGTCTTCACCATCTGCTCGACCTGGCCGACGCTCCGGCGTTCCGTGGCCGCCACCAGCAGGCAGTTCTCCATGCCGGGGAACATCTCGAGGCTCGGGCCGGCGAGGTAGCCGTTGGCCGCCAGCCGGGAAAGGGTGTCCCGGGCGCTGCCGGGCACCTCCAGGACGAACTCCCGGAAGAAGGGGGCGTCGAAACGGACCCGGCAGCCGGGAAGCTCGGACGCCAGGTCCGCCGCTCGGTGGGTGAGGCTGACACAGCGCTCCCCCAGCTCGCGAAGGCCCTTGGGGCCGAGCCAGGACAGGTACACCGAGGCGGTGACCGCCATGAGGGTCTGATCCGTGCAGACGTTGGAGGTGGCCTTCTCGCGGCGGATGTGCTGCTCCCGGGTTTGGAGAGTGAGCACGTACCCCGGGTTGCCGTGGACGTCCACCGTGGCGCCCACGATCCGCCCCGGCATGCGGCGTGCATGCTCCAGCCGGGTGGCGAAGATGCCGAGGTAGGGACCCCCGTAGTTGAGGTCGTTGCCCAGGCACTGTCCCTCGCCGACGACGACGTCGGCTCCCAGCGCGCCGGGGCTCTCCAGGAGCCCGACCGAGAGCGGGTCGAAGTGCACGATGAGCAGGGCACCGGCGGAGTGAGCGAGCTCGGCGGCGGCCGCCACGTCCTCCAGGCAGCCGAAGAAGTTGGGCTGCCCGACGACCACTGCGGCGGCGCCCGACACGTCTCCGAAGTCGGTGACGCCCGATTCCGCCGGCGCGGTGACGAACTCGTAGCCGAGGCTTCTGCCTAGGGAGTCGAGCACCTTGCGGTAGTTGGGGTTGATCGCCTGGCTGACCACGACCTTCTTGCGGCCCGTGGCGGCCGAGGCGAGGTGAACGGCCTCGTTCAGCGCCGCCGCTCCGTCGTACAGGCCGGACCCGGCGATCTCCATGCCGGTCAGCTCGCAGATCATGCTCTGGTAATCGAAGACGGCTCCTAGAACGCCCTGCGACAGCTCCGGCTGGTACGGGGTGTACGAGGTGAGGAACTCGCTCCGGCCGGCGCACGCCCGCACGGCTGCCGGGATGTAGTGGTCGTAGGCTCCACCACCGGCGAAGCAGGTCAACCGGTCCGTCGCCGAATTGAGCGACGCCAGCGAGTAGAGCTGATCGTAGACCTCGCTCTCGCTCTTGGGGTCTCCGAGCTGCAGCCGCCTGCCGAGCCGCAGGTTTCCCGGGATGGGTGAGAACAGCTCCTCGATCGATCCGACGCCTATGGCGTCCAGCATCTGCTCTATGTCTTCGGGGGTATGGGGTGTGTAGTCCACGTCGCTCCGCTTGTCGCTTGCCTAGCCGGTCTTGAAGGGCAGCTTCACCACCTGGACCTCCAGGCGCCTGCCCCGGACGTCGATCTCCAGGCGGGTCCCTACCTCGGAAAGCTCCGGGGGGACGAAGGCCAGGGCGATGCCGGCGCCGAGGGTTGGGGAGTAGTTTCCGCTCGTCACCTTGCCGACCGGCCGGTCCTCAAAGAATACCTGATGGTCCATGCGAGGGACCCGTCCCCGGCCCGGCTCGGCGAGCAGCCCGACGAGCTTGCGGGCCGGGCCCTCGGAGCGCACTCGCTCCAGCGCCGGCTTGCCGAAGAAGTCCTTGTCCCAGTCGACGACCCAGCCCAGGCCGGCCTCGAGCGGGTTGATGTCCACCGAGAGCTCGTGGCCGTGTAGTGGGTAACCCATCTCCAGACGCAAGGTGTCCCGGGCGCCGAGCCCGGCCGGCTTGATGCCGAAGGGCTCCCCCGCCTGCAGCAACAGATTCCAGACGTCGGGCGAACGGTCCCACCCCGGCAGGAACTCGTAGGTGACCTCTCCGGTGTAACCGGTGCGGGCGACTATCACCTCGATGCCCTTGAGCGACATAGTGGCGAAGTCGTGCATCTTCATGCCCTCGGCCTCCGGAAGCAGGGGGAACAGCACCTCCCTCGCCCTCGGTCCGCTGAGGGCGAGGATTCCCCAGCGACCGCGGGCGTCGGCAATGGTGACGTCCCCTCCGGCGTTGGCCTGGAGGAAGGCGATGACGGCATCGGTGTTGGACGCGTTCGGCACCACCAGGAAGCCGTCCTGCCTTTTGTAGACGAAGATGTCGTCCACCACTCCCCCGTCCTCGGTCAGGACCAGGTTGTAGCCCGCTTTGCCGGTCTTGAGCTTGACGACCTTTCCCGGGAGCAACCGGTCCAGAAGCGCCTCCGCTCCCGGGCCTTCCACCGTCACCTTGCCCAGGTGTGTGACGTCGAACAGGCCGACCGCACTCCGTACGGTGTTGTGCTCAACGACCGTGCCGGCCGGGTAGGCCAGCGGCATGTTCCAGCCGGCGAAGTCGACGAGCTTTGCGCCGGCTGCGAGATGTTCTGCCTTCAGCGGCGATTCGCGAGTCACAGCGACTGCGCCCGGGCAGCGGGGTCCACGAGGTCCTGGACCAGGCCGTTGCGGTCCTCGGGCAGGGTCGCCGGCTTCTCGGTGTCGGGGCCGGCGTCCTGGCTGGGCGGCTCCAGGCCGTACTTGATCAGGAGGTCGAGGTAGTCACGCTGGTAGAAGATCTTGCACTTCACGTCGGGGTAGAGCTCACGCAGCAGGCGAACCTTCCGGTTCTTCTTGGTAACGAGCTTCTGGTTCAACGTGGTGATCTCGATGTAGGTGTCGTACTGGGGCAGATAGAAGTCAGGTCTGAAGCGTTGATTGGGCTCTCCTTCGCGGTTCCAGCCTATGTCGAAGGACCTAGGCTCGTATTCCCACTCGATCTGGTAGAAGTCCAGCAGCTTGGCGAACTGGCGCTCCGAGTTGTGGGCGAACTTTACGGTGTCGCTGGGGAGTTGTGCATCGGGCTCGGCTGCGGAGGTGTCTCGGGGCTCGGGGATGTAGCTATTCCTCCCCCTGCGCCGCCCGCCTGAAGTCGACGTGCTCCACGTTGCCGAGGGCGCTCTCCCGCGCCTGCACGTCGGCGCGCAGGGCCGAAACCGACCCCTCGAGCTCCTTGAGCACCGGATCGATGGCGATTCCGAAGACGCCCTGACCGCCCAGCAGCAGGTCGTAGACCTCCTCGGGAGACTTGAGTGCGTACACCGACTGGCCGTCGCTGACGATCGTCACGCCGCTCGGGTCATGGCCAAGCTCGTGCAGGTAGGTGATCGCCTCTCGCACACGCTGCAGGCTCACCCCGGTCTCCAGGAGGTTCTTGATGAGCTTCAGGTCGACCAGATCGGCAAACGAGTACAGCCGCTGGGAACCTGAGCCCTTCGCCGGGCGGATGCTCGGCTCAACCAGCTTCGTGCGGGCCCAGTAGTCGAGCTGGCGGTAGCTGATGCCCACGATCTTGCACACCTGGGGGCCTCGAAACCCCTCTTCGGCACCGGACTCCACCGCCAACTCCCTTCGCTGTAATTACGTGGGCGTCACGCTATAGGGACGTATTTGGGGGGTCAAGCTTATCGGCATGGAATGGACCTCAAGCTTACGTTTAGGCTTCAGCCGAACTGACGGGCGGAGCGCTGAAACCTTCGTCTATCGTCTCCTCAGGCGCCGAAGTCCTCGGGCGACACGTCCTCCAGGAAGGCTCGGAACTTCTCGACCTCGCTCTCCTCCTCGTCGTCCCGGATGGTGATGCTTGCCTCCTCCACCACTTCCTCAGCTGCGAAGATCGGCACTCCGGTGCGGACCGCCAGAGCGATCGCGTCCGACGGACGGCTGGAGATCTCGTAAGTGCTCCCGTTGCGGCTGAGACGTATGGACGAGTAGAAGGTGCCCTCGCGCAGCTCCACGATGGAGATCATGTCGACGTTCACTCCGACCTCCTCCAGGATGCTCTTGAGCAGGTCGTGGGTCATGGGCCGCTGGGTCTGGACACCCTGCAGAGCGAACGCGATCGCGGTCGCCTCGACGGCGCCGATCCAGATGGGGAGATAGCGTTCACCGTCGCGCTCTTTGAGCAGCACGATCGGCTGGTTGGTCGGAAGTTCGACCCGAACGCCAACTAGGTTGAGCTCGATCAAAGTGCCTCCCACCTTGCTTTCAAGTCAGCGTAGCATAGGGCCAAGTTCTTGAGAGTCGGCATTTTTGGGGGTTCCTGAGGAGGTCCTGGACACCCGCGGGGAGATCTCTACCCCGCCGTCCCCGGAGGTCTCCAACATGCCCCAGAGTGCGTCCGGATCGGCCGCCAGAGCTGGGACGTCACGCACTCCCACGAGGTAGGGAAGGTTCCGATACCTCCGCTTGAAGTCGAGCCCGTAGCCCACCAGGTACTCCTGGGTACGGAAGCCGACGTAATCCAGAGGCGGCTGCGCAATCCGGCGCACCGGCTTGTCCAGCAGAGCACAAACGCGGAGGGACCTCGGGCCCCGGGTGCCCAGCGTCCGGAGCAGGAAGGACAGCGTCAACCCGGTGTCCACGATCGTCTCCACCACCACCACGTCCCGGTCCTGGATCGAGATCTCCAGATCCTTGATGATTCGCACGACGCCGTGGGAGCCGCCGCCCTCGAACTCCGAGACGATCATGAAGTCGATGTCGGCCGGCATGCCGAGCCGCCGGGACAGATCGGCCATGAAGATGAGCGAGCCCTTCAGAACGGCGACGAGCACCGGCCGCTCCCCGTTGAGGTCGACGGCGACCCGGGCGGCCAGATCCGCGACCTTCTCGGCGATCTCGTCTGCCGAGTAACGGATCTCCGCCAGCGCCATCGTGCCCTACGACCCGGCTGTCATCTCAGCGCACCCAGAACCGGCCCGAACAGGGAGATCAGGGCAGCAAGAGGGGCCCACCGTCTCTCCGGGCGGCCGCATACCTGCTGCGTGCCGGCGCACCGCATCTCCAGAGGCACCGTCAACCCGCCCCGGACGTCCACCACGAGCTCACCCTGGGCCGGCCGGTATCGCATGCGGGGCGGTGGCGAGTTGGCGCCCAGAAGGACGCCGACATCCTGCCGGCTCACCAGCTGGACCGTGGTCCCATCCCCGTAGGTTAACTGTCCCCATGGCCGGTTCTTTCCCACTATTTCGTACCTCTGGAAACCAGCGAAACCGAAATTGAGAAGCGCTGCCGACTCGGCGAACGGGTCCGGGCTTCCCAATATCACCGCGATCCGCTCCTCCGACTCTCGCTGCGCCGAAGCCACGAGCGAGCGGCCGGCGTTGCGCGTGTTTCCCGTCTTCACCCCGTTGACACCGGGGACGCGCCCCAGCAGCTCGTTCCGGTTGACCACCTCCCGGGGAGGGCCCCCGGGCCTCGGGATGGTGAACCGCGGAGTCGCCACGATCCTGCGGAACTGGGCGTTGGCCATAGCGGCCCGGGTGATCTGGGCCAGGTCGTAGGCGGTGGAGTAGGCGGCCGGGTCGTCCAGGCCGTCCGCGTTGGTGAAGTTGCTCTCCGCCGCTCCCGCCTCCCGCGCTCTTTCGTTCATCAGGCGGGCGAAGCCGGCGATGCTGCCTCCGACGTGCTCGGCGAGGGCCACTGCGGCGTCACTTCCTGACGGAAGCAGCAGGCCGTAGAGCAGGTTCTGGACCGACATCCTCTCGCCCTGGACCAGCTCGAGCTCGGTGACCAGCGGGTCGTTGGCGCCGACGGCCTCTGCCCGGGCGGATGCGATCACCACGTCGTCCAGCTCCGCCTGCTCCAGGACGACCAGAGCGGTCAGGATCTTGGTGGTGCTGGCGACGGCCCGGCGGGCGTGGGAGTTCCTCTCCCACAGGATGGACCCGTCAGAGGCGTCGACGAGGATGCCTGCAGCGGCGCCGAGAGCGGGGGCCGGACGGGACGTCGTGACCACCGCCGGCGGCGACGGGCGCGCGGCGGCAGGTTGCTGAGCCGAAGCTCCGGCGGGAGCGATGAGAAGGCCGGCGAACACCAGCCAGGCTGCCAGGCGTCTCAACTCAGGGAAGGGGCACGGCAGCCGCGGCGGTGGGCATCAGGGCTGCAGGAAGTCCCTAAGCCTCGACCTCAGCATCACCTGCTTCAACCTGCGGGACAGCTTCGCCAGCTCGTTGAGAGACTGGTTGACGCTCTTGCGGCTCTCTGCGCCACCCCGCGAGAGCGGCACGACGACCTGCTCGAACAGCCCGGCCTCCTTCTCGGCGAAGTTCTTGTACATGCGCAGGTGGCGGGCGAAGATGCCGAACTTTGCGAAGTCGCGGGCGATCTTGGCGACCAGCAGATCGTCCTCGTCGAAGTAGGAGCCGCCGGTCGGCAGGGGGTGGGAGCGGATGAGCCCGTAATCCTCGAGCTCCTTCACCTCCTCCTCCGACATGCCGGTGGCGTTCACGAAGTCGCCGAAGCTCATGCTGAGCCCCCCTTCGAGGCTCTCCAGCTCGTTATCGTCCTTTGCGGCCCGTATCGGCGGAGGTTCCGGCGCTTCGGGGACCTCGTCTTCCGGCGTCTCGGCGGGGTCGAAGTGCTCCAGGCGCTTGCGAATGACCTTCAGGGGCACGAAGTGGTCGCGCTGGAGCCGCAGGATGTAGCGCAGCTTGGCCAGGTCCTCCTGGTAGAAGCGCCGGTATCCGGATGGCGTCCTCTCCGGCTCGATGAGCCCCTCCGCCTCCAGGAACCTGACCTTGGAGAGCGTCACGTCGGGAAACTCCTCGGAGAGCGTCTTGATGACGTCGCCGATGGTCATGTAGTTGCGGTAGCTGCGTTCCGCCTTCACCTGCTGGACTGTCCCTCGGTGAAGATCACGAGCTTGAACTTGCCGATCTGAATCTCGTCGCCGTTCTTGAGCGGCGCCTTCTCCACCCGGTTCCGGTTGACGAAGGTTCCGTTCAGGCTGTCGGAGTCGACGATCAACCAGCCGTTGTCCTCCCTGCGGATCTCGGCGTGCCGGCGGGAGACGGTGACGTCGTCCAGGAAGATATCGCTGCCCGAGTCCCGGCCGCATGTCACCACGTCCTTCTCCAGGAAGAAGTTCGTGCCGGCCTCCGGGCCTTTCTTGACGACTAGGACTGCCTTGCCCTCCTCGATGTCCTCGGTCGGGAAGCTGACCTCCTCCGTCTCGGAGGTCGGCATCTCGGGGATGAACGAGATGGTGGTCTCGGCGGCGTCGGTGGACGGCTGTAGGGGGTTGCCGCACGCGCCGCAGAAGTTCGCGCCGGTCGGGTTGCGGGTTCCGCAGTTGTGACAGTACATAAGGGGATCCTCCTCGGCCGATAAATCTAAAGCGTAACTAGAGGTTTAGGCAAGCACCCACCCGATCCGGACGGATTCCCGCCCTCGCCGGCACGACCCAGCATTTCTTGCAGCGACACTACTGCGGCGGCTCCCCACAGGTTCTGGAATCCGGACGCCAGAGAGCCGGCGAGCTGTTCCCACGACGTACCGGGACGTATCCGGTCCACGCAGGTGGAGGTATCGGACCCCGCGAAGCGAAGGAGGCTGCGGGCGAGTGGCCGAGGGTCGGAAAGCGGTATCGAGCCGTGCTGCAGGAACCAGTCGCGCCGGCGGACCTGCGCACTGCCGCAGATCTTCGCACCCGCGACCGACAGGTCTGCTCCGGCTGTGGTGGCAAAACACAAGGAGCGCTCGTCGAGCGCCGGCGCGGAGCGTCCCCGGCGCGATCCGACGCAGGCCTCGATGCCCAGGAGCCGCAGCCCCTCCAGAAGACCGGCGGCGACGCTGCGGTAGGCCTCCAGGACACCCATTCCGAGGGTCGGCGCGACAACCGCGTAGGTGAGGTCGCCTGCGTGGAGGACGGCGGTCCCCCCGCTGGGTCGGCGCACCATGGGAACTCCGGAGCTCGCGCACCGGGCTGCCAGCTCCTCGCTCAACCGCTGGTGGGCTCCCACCGACAGGGATGGGCGGTCCCAGGAGTACAGGCGGAGAAGGGGGCGGCTGCGGGCGCCGGCCGAGGCGCGCTCCAACAGGACCGTGTCGATGCGCATGTTCTCCTCGGCCGGAAGCGGTCCGGTCCGGAGGAGGTCGAACCCCGCGTCTACCCCTCGTCCCCTTCGCCGGCCTCTTCCTCGAGGAAGTCGGCGTACTCCTCCGGCGACATCAGGCCGTCGTACTCAGTTGGGTCGGAAGGATCCACGACCAGCAGCCACCCTTCGCCGTAGGGGTCCTGATTCACCGCAGCGGGGTTGTCCTTGCACTCCAGGTTGACCTCTACCACCCGGCCGCTGACCGGCGCGTACAGGTCCGAGACGGACTTGGTGGACTCCACCTCTCCGAGCGGCTCCCCGCCTTCGACGGAGGCGTCCACCTCAGGAAGATCAAGGAACACGACGTCGCCGAGCTGCTCCTGGGCGAAGTCTGTCACCCCGATGGTCACCCTTCCGTCGTCGTCCAGGCGAGCCCATTCGTGTTCGCGGGTGTAACGCAGGTCTTGCGGGACAGTGGACATCTAGA
This sequence comes from Actinomycetota bacterium, assembly GCA_036260105.1. Lineage (GTDB taxonomy): Bacteria > Actinomycetota > CADDZG01 > JAHWKV01 > JAHWKV01 > JAJCYE01. The sequence continues at coordinate 4,788 of DATAAN010000091.1, read as the reverse complement.
AACTCCTCCTTCTACCGAGCCCGGGACCGGTCATGCCGACGGCGACGGATTTGGTGCTGCTGGGGCGGGTGGTGCCGCTACCTCCGGAGGAGCCACGGGTACCGGAGCCGGAGCAGCGGCCGGACCCGTCCCCCTCTTGATAATCCGCTTCCACGGACGGTACTTCGAGACGAAGTTATCAGAATGAAGCACCTTCCCGCCTGCCACCACCTTGCGGGTCACCGTGACATCGAACCCGTTGATCCCCTCCTCGACCACCCTCTCGCTGCCGGCCGGCAGCGTCGGGTCGTCGACGTACTTCAGCTCGGGCAGCCGCTGGTTGGTCTGGGGCGACGTGGTCTCGGTGACGGTTCGGCCGAGGGGCGAGGAGTAGATGCTGACCGTGAGCTCGCGGGCCGACACCCTGGCCCTCAGCAGCAGCCCGTACTCGGTGTCGTTGCGGAACCGCAGGTCCTGCACGCCGAAGTTCACCATCGCGTCCTTGCCGGTCGGATACTTGGACACCCACAGGCTGTGGTTGCTCCGCTCGACGACGTCGAGACCGGCGGAGAAGACTGCGTTGAACAGAGTTGTGGCCACCTGGCAGACGCCGCCGCCGATCCCGGGGACGAGCTCCCCGTCGACCAGCACGCCGGCCTCCTGATAGCCGTTGGTGACCGTCCTCTCCCCCGTCGCACCGTTCAAGGAGAAAATCTCGCCCGGCTTGAGCACCTTGCCGTCGATCGCGGAAGCCATGCGGTCGATGTTGCCGACACGAGGAGCGTTGCGGGCGTCGAAGGTGGTGGTGTAGGCGGAGATGCGCTGCTTGATCCCCAGCTTGCCGGCCGCTTCGGTGGTCAGGGCGGCCGGCTGGACCACCGACGGCAGCGGGATCGCCCTGCGGTCGCCGGACCGGAGGGCCACGAGTGCGGCCGCTGCCGGCTTGGTGTCGATGGTCGAGCCGTTCTGGCTGGGCTGGATGGTTACCTTGTCGCCGTTCACCGAGAAGCCGGCGTCCCTGGCCGGCTTGTTGACGAAAGGAGCGGCGGCCACGATGCGCTCCTTCAAGATCTCCGGGTCGGCATGGAGCACGAGGTTGCTGTCGGCGGAGCCTCGCCCCTCGACCACCTTGACCTTCAGGGCAGGAGCGATCCTCTCGGCCGCCACCTGGAAGGTCCGGCCCTCGTGCACGAAGTCGACGGGCGAAGCGAGGATGGCCTCCGCCTGCTGCTTAACCCTCTCCAGGTGACGGGTTGTGATCTCCGGCTCGGTTACCTTCACCGGCAGCTCGACCCGGTCGCTTCGGCTGGGACGGAGCGCTGCCCGCACCAGCACCTTTTGTGCCCTTCCCTCCAAAAGCGTGTAACCCTTGCTCGGCGGCGTGACCGTAACCGTCGACCCCTTCACCGCGAAGTCGCCGTTGGAGGCCTCGGTTTTCACCAGGCCGGCCAGCTCGGCTGTCGCCCGCTTCAGCCTCGCCTGATCCACCCGGAGCACCCACTCCAGGGTTCTGTCGGCCGAACCAAGCCCGCGAAAGATCCATACGAACGAGTTGGACCGTCCGGCGAGCAGGGCCCTGCGGGCCGAAGCGGTGAGGTCCACCGAGATCCCGAGCGCCTCCGGCGAGCGAACCCACTCCCGATCACCCACGACCAGCGTCAGCGGCCTTCTGCCGAGAGCGCGGGATGCCGGTCCGAGCCGGGCCACCAGCTGCCGAGCCTCGAGACCCTCCACCGGAACGCCTCCGACGGACGTCCCGCCGACGACCTCGCCGGCACTGGCGACCGCGGATCCGGTGAGGATTCCGCCCAGGATGAGAAGAGTGAGAACGCCGGCAACTGCGACTCGCCGGTTGGCGGGCTGGATCACGCCGCCCTCCGAAGGGCAACCAGGCGCTGGAGCTCACGGACGTAGAAGACGCCGGCGACCCAGTAGAGGATCGCTCCCGCGAGAAGCAGCCCCGAGGACGCCGGCCGCGCAAAGTCGCGCACGGACTCCAGCACGCTGGCGGATGCGAATGCCATCCCGGTAAAGATAAGGGCGGTCGCCCACTTTCCGGTCTTATTAACCGCAATTCGCGGAAAACCCCTCGCCTCCAGGATCGGAAAGACGATGCTCACGATTGCATCCCGAAGCAGGATCGCACCGGCGACAGGCGCCGCGACGGCGTCCCGGAACACCAGCGCCAGCAACACCACGACGATCGCCATGCGGTCCGCCACCGGGTCCAGAAGCTTGCCAAGCCGGCTGACCTGGCCGGTCCTGCGAGCGACGTACCCGTCCACCCAGTCGGTGGAGCCGATCACCACAAGAAGCACCAGCGCGAACGGATCCTTGCCGCCGGTGAGGAAAGCCCATGCGAACAGCGGGATCAGCAGCATGCGGGTGAAGCTGATCAGGTTCGGGATGGTGAGAACCCGGTTGAGGACGACCTCTTCCTGACCTGAGCTCACCGGGCCTCCATCCAGACTAAGCGCCTGGACTGCTCGCAGGCATGGCGTAATTCTATTGCCCGGCTGCCGCCTTTTGGCGTTACAAGTTGGATTCGATGTGGTGCAGGAAAATCTCCGCCAGGGCGATGTGGCCGAGCGTGGAGGGGTGGAAGCCGTCGCCGCTGATCAGAGCGGCCATCTCCTCCTCCTCCATCCCTTCGGAGGCCTCCATGAGGTCCACGAGGTGAGCCCCGTTCGCGAGGACGATCTCGGAGATGGTGTCGTTCCACTCCGACATCAAGGATGCCAGGTGGGCGGGGTTGGCGCTGCCCCGGAGCTCGGGGATGCCCCGCAGATCGGGGAGGTTGGCTACGAAGACCTCGGCGCCGGTGGCGGTCATCCGGCGGACCACCTCGTCCAGGTGCTTTCGGTAGGCCTCCAGTGGAACCTTGTTCCTGACGTCGTTCACCGCCAGCCACACGGTGACCAGGGTCGGCTTCGCCGCCTCGGCGGCGGGGAGCTGCTCGTAGATCGCCTCTTCTGCTGTGCTTCCGGAGACACCTAGGCGGTGCAGGATCGACCCGGCGGGAAGCCTGTCGTAAAGCACCACCGGCCACGCTTCAGTGGCCGGGTGGTCGGCTCCCTCGCCCACGACATCCGAAGCTCCCAGCGCGACGTAGACCAGGGCGCCGTCGGCGCCCTGGGTTTGGAGGTCTTTCAATGGTTCGAGGTCGGTTCGGATGACGTGGGCTTACGGAAATCTGCTAGTTGTTGTTACCTTCGATCCGCTCGCCGATGGACCTCGGCTCCTCGTTCATGCTGTTCTCGAAGTTGGCCATGATGGACGGGTCACGAGTCTCGGGGCGGTCCGCGTAGGACTTCAGGATGTGCTCGGCAGCCTTCTCCCGGTCGGGGGTTGGGCCGATCTTCTTGGTTCCCGGCACGTCCATAAAGGCCTCGCTCAGCGACTGCTTCTGTTGCGCTTCTTCCTCAGGCATGGTGGCCTCCTCAAGCTCGGATGCTGCTAGGACAACCGTATTGTTGCACCGTCGCCATAGTTGTTTTGGCTAACCCGCTCAGAACTAAACCTGGAACGGGCACCGGCAACGCCGGTCGTTTGGTCGGGACGGCCGGATTTGAACCGACGACCTTCCGGCCCCCAGCCGGATGCGCTACCAAACTACGCTACGTCCCGAGACCCCGATTCTACCGCTACCGGGAGCGCTCCTCCCTGACCCTCTCCCGCACGACGATTCGCAACGGGTTGCCGGTGAAGTCGAACTCCTCCCGCAGCCGGCGCTCGAGGAAGCGCTGCCAGGTGACGGGCAGCGGCCCGGTGGTGAACAGGACGAAGGTGGGCGGCGAGCTCTCGGCCTGCGTCGCGTATAGGACCTTGTTGTGCCGGCCGCCGATGGCCGCCGGCGGAGTCTTCTGCTGCGCCTCGTGGATCAACTCGTTCAGCTGCGCGGTGGGCACCCGGCGGGTACGGGTCTCCAGCACCCTCTCGATCTGCGGGAAGACCTTGCCGACCGCCCGCCCGGTGAGCGCCGAGATGCGCAGCATCATGGCGTAGTCGACGAAGTGCAGCCGGTCCCGCAGCGTGCGCTCCGTGATCTTGGCCGCCTCTGGATCGGTGATGAGGTCCCATTTGTTGAGAACCAGGATGCAGCCGACGCCGGCTTCCGCCACCTGACGGGCGATCCTCTGGTCCTGCGCCGTCGCTCCCTCCGCTGCGTCGACGACCAGGATCGCCACGTCCGACCGCTCGATTGCCTGCCTGGTGCGGCTGGCGCTGAAGATCTCCACGTCGTGCGTCTTGGCGTGCCGCCGGATCCCGGCAGTGTCGATGAACCGGTAGCGACTGCCGTTCACCTCGATCAGGCTGTCGACCGAGTCCCGGGTGGTGCCCGGCTCGTCGTGGACGATGCTCCGCTCCTCTCCGATCAGGCGGTTGAACAGCGCAGACTTGCCGACGTTCGGCCTGCCGACGATCGCGATGGCGGCGATCTCCGCCTCCTCGTCCACCTCGGAGGGCTCCGGCAGCAGCTCGTACAGCCGGTCGAGAAGGTCCCCGGTGCCCCTGCCGTGCAGGGCGGATACCGGCATCGGCTCCCCTAGGCCCAAGCTCCACAGCTCCGGCACCCTCTCCTCCTGCTTGCGGTTCTCCACCTTGTTGGCCACAACGATCACCGGCGCCTTGACCTTCCGAAGACGCTTGACTAGGGCCAGCTCGTCGGAGGTTGCGCCGGCCTGCCCGTCGACCACGAACAGCACGAGGTCGGCGGCGCCGACCGCGCCGAGCGCAGCAGAAGCGACCTTGCCGGTGATCGTGCGGCCGGCGTCGGCGCCCAGCGCCTCCTCGATCAGGCCGCCGGTG
>DATAAN010000090.1:0-2939 GCA_036260105.1 Actinomycetota bacterium | reverse complement strand
GCTACCCGAGCCCCATCCTCCCCGACGGACGCCTGATCTCCTTTCCGATACCGGGGCACCAGGGCGTTCCTTACGCGGACCTCCGGCTGGACGGCGGGCCGACCTACGCCGACTTGATGAGCCAGCTCGGCATTACCAACGTTCGGGCCGGCAGGCGCGGTCGAATTCCGACGGATCAGGCGAGGGCACACGTGGACCCCGACATCGCTCCGACTGTGCTCGAGCGCATGCCCGGCTGGTTCCCGGCGTTCGGGCAGCTGGGTGCCGCGCAGGGCCACCTCCGGAACAACGGGGTTGCACCCGGGGACCTGTTCCTCTTCTTCGGCTGGTTCGCCGAGGTCGGCCACACGGCGACAAACCTCCGGTTCCGGAGGGATGCGCCCCCGGTGCAATCCCTTTGGGGCTACCTCGAAGTGGGCGAGGTAATGCCGGTCGCGAGCACCGTGGAGCCTCCGCCCTGGCTAGCCGTCCACCCCCACTTCGCCTACCGCGAGCGGCCCGGATACGCTCACCGGTCGAATACCGTCTACATCGCAGCGCCACGGCTCAGCCTTGCGCCGCACCTCCCCGGGGCCGGAACGCTCGGTCGATTCCGCCCGGCAATACGGTTGAGCAAGCTAGGCGGACCGCCGAGCCTGTGGGACCTGCCGGCCGCTTTCCACCCATCTCGAACCGGCACTCCCCTGACGTTTCACGGCTCGGCTGCCAGGTGGTCGCTGGAGGGCAAGCGAACGGTGCTGGACGCGGCAAAACAGGGTCAGGAGTTCGTCGTCCGGTGCACACCTGAACTTCAAGATTGGACGGCCGAGCTGTTGTCGGCCTCAGCCTAGGCGGGCCTTCTTTCGGCAGCGGCTCTCACGGCTGCAATCAACACCTCCGGCCCGGCCTGCTTAGGGACGGGTCCCCAGGCGCCCCCGTCGAGCACCTCGCTGATCCGGGGATCGTCCGTGTCGGACGTCAAAAGGAGCACTTGAGCCTGGGGGGCCGCCTCCCGGATTCGGGCGGTAGCCGTGGCCGCCTCGACCCCCGGGATGTCGAGATCCAGCAGGACGACGTCAGGTCCTTCCGACTCGGCAAGGCGGATTGCTTCGTAGGCGTCCTGGGCGATGGCGGCGATCTCGATTTCGCCCACCGTCGTCAGGAGCATGCGGAGGCCGCTCCGTCCCGCAGCATGATCGTCGGCCAAGACCACTCTTATCGTCATCGGCGATGTCCACTCCGGCCCTTGGACCAGGGCACATATACAGTTTCGGCTTTCTCGGGAACTTTGGGATAGGCCTCCGGCTCAGCCATTTTTTGTCATACCCGGTGGCTACAGTGGTTCTATGTTCGATTCGCTCGACTCGGCGATCTCGTCCCTCCAGGCCTTCGTGGAGGGCTTCCGTCCTGAGCACCTGTCCAAGGAGAATTCTCTTGCCGCCCTGGAACGGTTCTGCCGAGCGGAAAAGCTCTGTGCCGCCGGAAAGGCGCTGGCCAGCCGGCAGGTGGCGACCCCGGATGCCTGGTACGACTCGCTTGAGCGCTCGCCCGCTCACCTGATCGCCAAGGCGTCCGGCAGCAGCGTGAAGAGGGCGGGCGACGTGCTCGAGACTGCGGAGCTTCTGAAGGATCTGCCGGACACCGAACGGGCATTCCGGTCGGGCAGGCTCAGCGAGTCACAGGCGATCGAGATGGCGTCCGCCGTGGCGATGGACCCGGAAACCGAGCAAGCCTTGCTCGAGGCGGCCGAGTACCAGGCGTTCCTGCAGCTGCAGCGGGAGTGCCAGCGAGTCCGGGCAGCCGCCATGGACGAGCAGCAGAAGCACGATCGGGCGCACCGCAGGCGCCACCTGTCGCACTGGGTGGATCCCGAGGGGGTGTTCCACCTCCAAGGCCGGATGACGCCGAAGGCGGGTGCGGTAGTCGTTTCTGCCCTCGAGCCGTTCAAGGTGCAACTGCTCAAGCAGGCGGCCTCGCCCGGAAAGGTGAAGGAGTCGGACGGTGCTCTTCTGGTAGACGCCCTGGTGGAGATGGCGGAGCAAGCGCGCTGCGGCGGATCCTCGGTTCGTCCCGGCCCTCAGGCGATGGTGCAGGTGAGGGTCGACCTGGCGGCCCTGCTTCGCGGTTACACCGAGAAGGGGGAGGTCTGCGAGGTGCCGGGCGTCGGGCCGATCCCTGTGGCGGCGGCCAGAGAGCTGTCGGTTGACTCGTTTCTGTACGGCCTTTTGTACGAAGCGAACGACATCGTCGCGGAGGTCGGCTTCGGAAGGACGATCTCCGCTTCCCTCCGCCGGGCCCTCGCCGAGCGGGACCAGGTCTGCGTGGTATCGGGGTGCGACAGGATGTGCTGCCTCGAGTTCGACCACGTGACCGAGTTCGCCAAGGGTGGATCGACCAGTCTCGGAAACCTCGTTCGCATGTGCGGGTGGCACCACTCCCTGAAGACGTACCACGGGTACAGGCTTGAGAGGATCGCTGGGAGGTGGATCCTGACTCCACCGCCGGATCTCGGGCAACAAGCGCTCCAGCCGGAGTTCACCGGCAGCCGGATGACGCTCGTGCGCAGGAACCGGATCAGGGAGATGCCAGGCAAAGCTCCGCCGAAGAAGAGGACCGGAGGAGGCTACTACCGGCGGCCACGCCCGGGCGAGGACGTGCACGACCCGACACAGCGGCCGTTTGCGATTCGGACCGACACGCCGAACCGGGACTAAGCCAGGGGCTGCGCAGCACCGTTTTGGCGGCCGAACTCGAGGCGGGTGGGCTACCGGCGAGGGCCGGGCACTGGCGAAGTCGGAGGGCCGACGAAGGTCGAGTCTGGTCCGGAGATGCAGGTCGGGTCCGTAGGGGCACCGGGAGGGCCGGGTACTGTCGAGGTCGGGGGCCGACGAAGGTCGAGTCCGGTCCGGAGATGCGGGTCGAGTCCGTAGGGGGACCGGGTACTGGCGAGGTCAGAGACC
>DATAAN010000089.1:0-1577 GCA_036260105.1 Actinomycetota bacterium | reverse complement strand
GTCCCCGGTGACCTCGGGCTTCTTGACCTCCTTGGTCCACGAGTAGGCAACGCCTCGGCTGTCGCGGACCAGGTGGACGACCCGCAGGTCGAGGTTGGGGACCTTCCGGAGGAGGAAGGCCGTCGAGGCGTGCTTGGAGGCGTCGATCACGACCCGGGCGCCGGCCACCTCGCCGATGCCCCGATAGAGCCTCGACAGGACGTCGGTGTAGCGCTCGAAGTCGGCCTGGGCGGCGGGCCGGAGGCGGGGGGCGACCATCGAGGGGATGTAGCGGTTGCGGTCGACCCGCTTCTGGAGGGCCAGCATCTCGTGGGCGTCGATCTGGTCCCACCCGCCGAAGGCGGTCTTGCCGACCCGGGTCCAGAAGTCGCATTCGGGGACGGGCGTCCCGCAGCCGCACAGCTGGCCGTCGATGAGACCTCGCTGCCAGATGAAGACGATCTCGCCGGCGGAGCAGAAGCCCGGCAGCTGGCCGAGGATGCGCTCGACCAGCGTGCTCCCGCTGCGGCCGAAGCCGCCGATGTAGAGGACCTTCTGGTCCAGGGCGCTCACCGGCGGGACCGCTTCTTGTGGAAGAGCCCGTCCACCAGTTCTTCGAACTTCGCCACGGCGGCGGCGATCTCGGCGCCGTCCTGGGAGACGGCGAAGGCCGACGGGTCGGCGATGGCCTTCTCCACCAGCTCGAACACGTCGTCCTGGCTCTTGGCCAGGTGGATCTCGCCCAGTTCCGCCATCCGCTTGGCGAAGCGCTGCTGGTGGTTGTCGACGTGCTCGCCGAGGTCGGCGGAGCGGGGGACGACGATCGGGACCCGGCCGAGGCGGCGGGCGTCCATGATCGTGGCCGGCCCGCCGTGGCAGACGATGGCCACGGCCCGGCTCATGTAGGAGCACATCTCGTCGTAGCCGATGTAGTCCCGGGAGGGCGCCGCCGTCGGTTCCTTGGAGGTGCCCGACTGGACGAACCAGGGGATCTCGGGGTGGCGGCCCGCCGCGACCCAGGCGTCGGCCCAGGCGCAGAGGCGGTCGAAGGGGTGGTGGTCGGTGCCGACCGTCACGAAGACGAGGCTGCGCTCCATTCCGCTGGGCTCCATGTCTAGAACAGCCTCCCGATGACCTGGCTCTTGGGGTAGAGCTTCTGCTGCTCGTCCCACTGGACGAGGAAGAGGTCGGAGAACGGGTAGCAGAGCTTGCTGGTCAGGGGCTTCGAGTCGATGCGGTCGTAGACCTCGACGTAGACGGTCTTCATTCGCAGCGCCTTGGCCATGACGAAGAAGGGGAAGGCGACCCCGGCCCCGGTGGAGACGAGGACGTCGGGGCGGTACTGGCGCAGCACCTTCCAGGAGAGCTTCAGGTTGCGCAGCATGTTGGGGATGTTCCGGGTGGTCGGCTGGTAGGCCCACTCGGTGTCTTCGCCCGCGAGGAGCGAGATGGCGTCCGGCTTCTGGAACGTCACCCACTTCCGGTCGTGGCGCTCCCACCACGGCTTGAGCTGGTGCAACTGGGCGAGGTGGCCGCCCGACGATCCGACGAGCAAGGTTCTCATCGGGTTCATCATCGCTGGGATCTCCTGGAGGGAC
>DATAAN010000088.1:0-6299 GCA_036260105.1 Actinomycetota bacterium | reverse complement strand
AGTTCAACCAGATCTCCGGCAACCCGGAGGTGCAGCAGGAGCTGAAACGCCTTTACCGCTCGGTGGACCGGATCGAGTTCTACACGGGCCTGTATGCGGAGGACATCCGCCCGAACTCTGTGCTGCCGTCGCTTATCGGGCGCATGGTGGGCATCGACGCCTTCTCGCAGGCGTTCACCAACCCACTGCTCGCGCCGCGGATCTTCAACGAGCAGACCTTCACCGAGCTGGGCATGGACATCATCAAAAAGACGAACAACCTGTCCGACATGCTCCACCGAAACATCCCCGACGGTTCGGACAGGCGCTTCGTCGGCATGACCCAGAAGGGATGGAAGCGCCGGCGCCGGTGACCTTGAACGGCGGTCTCCTAACGATTGAAATCGTTCGAAAGGGGAAACCAGTACACGCCCAGAACTACTGGGCTTGATGTGGTTGAAGGAGTGGGGGATGCAGATAATCGGTCTTTTGATCGTCGGCCTGATCATCGGCGCGCTGGCTCGGGCCTTCAAGCCCGGCAGGCAGCGGATGGGCATCGGCATGACGATGCTGCTGGGCGTCGTCGGTGCGCTGATCGGGGGGCTTATCGCGAGCTTCCTCGGCACCGGGGACATCTTCGAGCTCAACGTGGTCGGCTTCATCGTCGCCATCGTGGCGGCAGTGCTGCTGATCGGCGCAGCCGAAGGAAGCATGGGCCGAAGGGTCTAGGAACCGCCGGAAGGCTGTACATCCAACCGGGTGTACAGCCTTCTTTTATGCAGCTCTCCAACCGTCAAGGAGGAGCGGATGGGCAAGCAGTTCGTGGTTTCGGTGCCTCACTCCCTCGGCCGGGAGGAAGCTCTCTCCCGCATCAAGTCGCTCCTGTCGGATCTCAAGGCTCAGCACGGCAACCAGGTGAGCGACGTCTCGGAGAACTGGCACGACGGCAGGTGCGACTTCAGCCTCAAGGTGAAGATGTTCAAGCTGTCGGGAAGCATCGAGGTCGGCGACTCCACCGCCGAGATCCGGGGCTCTATGCCGCCCGGAACCGGCCGGTTCGAGGGCAAGGCCAAGGCCATGATCGAGGAGCGGGCCAAGAAGCTCCTCTCCTAGCTCTCCTCCTCAATCCCTTTTGCTATGAGGTAACCCCGCGCCCGCTCAGTCAGCGGGTAGCGGTTGACCAGCGCCCAGAAGCGCTTCGAGTGGTTGGCCTCCACCAGGTGCGCCAGCTCGTGCATCAGCACATAGTCCCGGACCCAGCGCGGCATGCCGGCCAGAGCTGAAGAGATCCGGATGGTGCCCTCCCCCGGCGTGCAGGACCCGTACCGGGAACTCTGGTTGGTGACGTATTCGAGCGACTTCCAGCTAAGGCGTCCGCCGAAGTACTGCCGGTTGAGCTCGGCGGCCCGGCGATGCAGCTCCCCGTCGGAGTTGAGCCGGCGGCGAAGCGCCCTCGCCTCGAAGCGCCTGGCCATCTCCGCGACCCATTTGCGCTCCTCCACCTCGGACATGGAGCCCGGTAGGTAGACCACCAGCTTGCCGTCGCGCAGCCGGGCGGACACGGTTCGCTGGCGGCGCTCCGAGCGCCGCACCTCGACTTGCGGCGCTTGCTCGCCAAACTCCAACGCGGTCTGCAGCGCGGCGCCGCGTTCCTGGTTGTTCACGCCGCCGATTGTATGGCTCGGGTAGGACGTTCGGTTGCTTCGTCAGCATTTGTTGACAAACGGGCTCACGTCAGCTTAAGCTGACAGCGTGGACGATCTGGGAAAGCTGGCGGTGGCTGCCACCAACGACCACCCCGGCGAGGGGCTCAGGGCCATAGCCGCGCTCCGCCGGCTGCTCGACCGGCTGGAGGAGCTCCACGTCGAGCACGCCCGGGATAGGGGATGGTCCTGGGAGGAGATCGCCGGCGCCCTGGGTGTGACCAAGCAGACGGTCCACCGCAAGCACGGCCGCAGGTTCCGGAGGTAACGCATGTTCGAAAGGTTCACCAAGCAGGCCCGACAGGTCGTGAAGTCGGCGGTCGACATCGCCGCCCGGCAGGGAAGCGGCAAGGTGGGTCCCGAGCATCTCCTCGTTGCTCTGTCAGGAGTGCCGGATGGCCCGGTCCGCGAGGTCCTGTCCGAGCTGGGGGCGACCCCGGCAACCCTGGCGGCGGCGGCTTCCGGTGAGCAGGACGACGCAGCCCTGCTGGCCCGGCTGGGCATCGACCTCGAGGAGGTAAGACGAAGCGTCGAGCGCAACTTCGGGGAAGGGACCTGGGCGCGTCGCAGCATCCGCAAAGGCCACATCCCGTTCACCCCGGAGGCAAAGAAGGCCCTGGAGCTGTCTCTACGGCACGCGCTGGCGCTGAAGTCGAAGTCCCTCGAGGTCGAGCACGTGCTGCTCGGCGTCCTGGACGCCGGACCGACGGTCCGAAAGACGCTGAACGTGATCTCGGTCGAGCCGGGACAGGTAAAGCGCCGGCTGCTGGCCGTGCTCAAAGCCGCCGGCTAGCTGCTCCGGGGCACGAACGCCGTGGTGACCGCTCCCTTCGCCGAGCTGCCGACCGTCCGGGCGTACTTCTCCAGGGCACCGGTGGCGTAGCGGGGCGCCGGCCGAGTCCATGCCGCAAGCCGCCGGCTGAGCTCGTCCTCGTCCACAAGCAGATCGATCTTGCGGTTAGGGACGTCGAGTAGGATCTCGTCGCCTTCCTGAACCAGCGCAATCGGCCCCCCATCGGCAGCCTCCGGGGCGATGTGGCCAACCGAGAAGCCGTGGGTCGCCCCCGAGAAGCGTCCGTCGGTGATGAGTGCCACCTCCTTGCCCATGCCGGCGCCGAAGATCGCCCCCGTGACGGCCAGCATCTCCCTCATGCCGGGGCCGCCCTTCGGGCCCTCGTAACGGATGACCACCACGTCGCCGGGACGGATCTGGCCGGTGACAACTGCATCGAAGGCGTCGTCCTCCGAGTTGAAGACCCGGGCCGGACCGCGTATCGCGTCGGCGCCCTCGAGGCCGGCCGCCTTGCAAACCGAGCCTTCCGGAGCCAGCGTCCCTTTTAGGATCACCGTTCCGCCGGTCGGGTGGAGGGGCTTGTCGATAGGCCGAATCACCTCGCCGTCCGGCGCCGCCGCATCTTCGGCGTTCTCCGCCAGGGTTCTTCCGTTGGCCGTGAGGCAGTCGCCATGCAGCATGTCCGCCTCCAGGAGCTGGCGGATCACCACCTGGACCCCTCCCACCCCGTCCCAGTCGGCCATGATGAAGCGGCCGGCCGGCCTGAGGTCGGCGATGTGGGGGACGCGACGGGAGATCTTGTCGAAGTCGTCGATGTCCAGCTCCAGCCCGGCCTCGTGGGCGATGGCCAGAAGGTGCAGGACTGCGTTGGTGGACCCGCCGGTGGCCATGACCACCGTGATCGCGTTCTCGATCGACCGGCTCGTCACGATGTCCCGGGCGGTGATTCCGCGCTTGAGCTGGTCGACCACGGCCATTCCCGACTGGAAGGCGAACTCGGCCCGGCGCTCGCTGATGGCGGGGGGCGAGGCGCTGCCGGGCAGCGAAAGGCCCATCGCCTCAACCGCTGCCGCCATGGTGTTGGCCGTGTAATGCCCGGCGCAGGAGCCGGCGCCCGGGCACGCGTTGGACTCCAGCTCGTGCAGGTCCTCGTCGGTCATCTTGCCGGCGGCGTGGGCGCCGACGCCCTCGAAGACGTCCTGGATGGTGACGTCCCTGCCGCGGAAACGACCCGGCATGATGGTTCCGCCGTAGAGGAACACCGAGGGCAGGTCGAGGCGGACTGCTCCCATGACCATGCCCGGCAGGCTCTTGTCGCACCCTGCGATCGTCACGACGCCGTCCAGCCGCTCGGCGTGGACCATCAGCTCGACAGAGTCGGCGATCGCCTCCCGGGAGATGAGCGACGCCCTCATGCCCTCCGTCCCCATCGAGATGCCGTCGGAGACGGCGATCGTCGTGAACTCCAGCGGGTAGCCGCCCGCCTCGTGCACCCCGGCCTTGGAACGGTCGGCGAGCTTGTCGAGGTGCAAATTGCACGGGGTGACCTCGTTCCAGGAGGAGGCGACGGCAATGATGGGCTTGGAGAAGTCGTTGTCCCGCATGCCTACGGCCCGCAGCATCGCCCGTGCCGGGGCCCTCTTGGCTCCCTCGGTGACGTCGGCGCTGCGCGGCTTGAGGTTGGGTGTCTCGCTCATTCCCTGCTCCTGGTCGAAGGTTTCATTGAGCATAACAACGGGCGCCGGCCGGCCTCTTACCGCGGGGCGATACGATGCTGGAACTATGGCGACGAGCAACGAGATGGCTATCGAGCCCGTTGGTTTCGTACACCACGGCCACGACGACACCACCGTCAAGGAGCAGTGGGCGACGCTCGAGGCCCGCATCGAGGTCGACGAGAAGTTCGCGGAAGGCCTCGATCTCATCGACGAGTTCTCGCATCTCATGGTTCTCTACTGGATGCACCGCCTTCGGGAGGGCGGCCGGGAGATCCTGCAGATCAAGCCGAGGGGCCTGCTGAAGTACGGACTGACTCTGGAGGAGCTGCCGCTGGTCGGAGTCTTCGCCAGCGACGCCCCCGTGCGCCCCAACCCCATAGGGCTTACCGTAGTCCAGCTGCTGGGCCGGGAGCGCAACGTGCTGACAGTCAGGGGACTGGATGCGTTTGAGGGCGCTCCGGTGATCGACATCAAGCCCTACACCGAGGACCGCCTGGTGCCGGACGCCCGTACTGCGGGCTGGCACCAGGAGCTTCTTAGGAAGACCGGAGCGAAGCGGGTCTAATTTCCGGCGGCGGAGAGCTCGTCCACCATCGCAAGAAAGTGCTCGCACAGCAGACTCGCCCGGGTTGCGCCGACCCCGTCGAGGACCTCCAGGTCAGCGAACTGCTTAACGTTGCCGGCGGTCACTGTGCCCCCGTAGATGACGACGGGATCTGGTATCCCGACGTCCGCCATCCTTGCTTTCAGGTAGGTGACGACCTCTCGCACGTAGGCGACATCGGCGGGGCGCTCCGCTCCGACCGCCCAGGTGGGTTCGTAGACCACCAGCACCCGGTGCTTGGAGGCGTCGATGCGGGACAAACCGGCTATCAGCCGTCGCTCGCTCTGGGAGGCGGCCGAGTCGGTGCGCTCGTCCTCCCCTACGAAAAGGATCGGTACCAGACCGGCTCGGGCGGCCGCGCTCACCTTCGCCGCGACGTGCTCGTCCGTTTCCCCGTTACGCCGCCGCTCGCTGTGGCCCACGCAAACGTAATCGACGAGCTCCTTCAGCATCGGCGCCGATATCTCTCCGGTGTACGGCCCCTCCGGCTCCCAGTGGCAGTTCTGGGCGCCGAGCCGGACTAGCCCGTGATCCAGGATTGCCCGGATCAGGGCGAGGGACAGGAAGGGCGGGCAGATGATGGGCACCGGGAGCTGTCTTCCTGCTTCGGCCCGCTGCCGCAGGCCATGCTGGATGTCGGCGAAGAGAGCCACTGCCTCAGTGGTGGTCGTGTACATCTTCCAGTTCGCCAGGAGGTACTTCACGACGGAGCTTCGCTTAGCCGACCGGCTTGGGTGCGACCCAGCGGCGTTCCGCGTCGGCTTGCTTGATCGCGTCGTAGAGCGCCTGCACCCTCAGCGCCTCCTCCAGCGACGGGTCCGGCGGAGCACCTTCGCGGATCGAACGGTAGAAGTTCTCCGCCACCCGCCGAAAACCTCGCTGAGAGTCGTTGCTCAGCGGCCCTTCGCTGCGAAGCTCCTCGCCCGCCCTACCCCACCAGAGCCGGTACTCGGAGTCCAGCTTGACCGTTCCCTCGTCGCCGTAGATCTCGATGAGGTCTTTGCGGCCATGCCGGGCGGTCGAGCACAGGGTCACCGTTCCCAGGCCCCCGCCCCGGAACCGCATGACAATGGCGTAGGCGTCCTCCGTCGTGACCTCCCGGGTGCCACCGTCGTCGGTCACCCGAGTGGGGACCCCGATCTCCAACGCTGCCGCCACCGAAGCCACTTCCGGGACGATCGCGAGGATCAGGTCCAGATCGTGCACGCCGTAACCCTGGAGCCGCCCCCCGCCGAGCCGCACATCGTGCACCCATCGGAACGGCCGGGAGTCCGGCGTGGCGTGGTCGTCGTGCACCAGCGATATCGACAGCATTCTCGGCTTGCCGGCGACCTGCCTGGCCGCCTCTATAAGGCGGCTTCTGGTCTCCTTCATCCGCAGCGAGTAGCCGACCGCGGCAATAACCCCGGCATCCCGAACCGCCTGAGCGATCTCTCTACCTTCCTCGAGGTTGGAGGCCAGCGGCTTCTCGCAGAGGAGATGGAGCCCTTTTTCGACCGCGG
>DATAAN010000087.1:0-5390 GCA_036260105.1 Actinomycetota bacterium | reverse complement strand
GCTGGTGGGCGTTTCTCCGCCGGGGGGGCACCGTCGAAACGGCCCACCCCGTCCTCGCAAGCGGAAAGGAAAGAAGGGAAACCGGCGCAGGTGACGGTCCCGGGTCCCGGCCGGAAGTCGCTGGGGCCGACGTGCGGCGGGTTGCCGAGAGCGGCGGGTGAGCCAGAATGGGTCGCCGCCGATAAGTTCGCCGGCGGGCGCACGTCGTAGTCGTCGGGTGCCGCCGGTGGCGGTTGCGACGGAGGTGAGGCTCATGAGCAGTGTCCGCGTGCTCGTCGGGACACGCAAGGGCGCGTTCATCCTGACATCGGACGGCCAGCGCCAGCAGTGGGACATCCAGGGTCCGCTTTTCGGGGGATGGGAGCTGTACCACCTGAAGGGCTCTCCGGCCGATCCCAACCGGATCTACGCCTCGCAGTCCGGAGGCTGGTTCGGGCAGATCGTGCAGCGGTCCGACGACGGCGGCCAGACCTGGGAGCCCGTGGGGAACCAGTTCGCGTACGAAGGGGAGCCCGGCACGCACCAGTGGTACGACGGGACGCCGCACCCGTGGGAGTTCGCCCGGGTGTGGCACTTCGAGCCGTCCCTAACCGATCCGGACACCGTTTATGCCGGCGTGGAAGACGCCGCCCTCTTCCGGTCGGTGGACGGCGGCCAGACCTGGCAGGAGCTTGCCGGGCTCCGGGAACACCCCTCCGGGTCCATGTGGCAGCCGGGCGCCGGGGGAATGTGCCTGCACACGATCCTGCTCGACCCCAAGGAATCGGCGCGCATGTGGGCCGCGATCTCCGCTGCGGGTGTGTTCCGCAGCGATGACGGCGGCGACACATGGCGCCCGGCCAACCGGGGGCTGCGGTCGGAGGGGATACCGGACCCCGACGCCGAGGTCGGCCACTGCGTGCACCGCATCGCCCTGCACCCATCCCGACCAGACGTCCTGTTCATGCAGAAGCACTGGGACGTCATGCGCAGCGACGACGGGGGCGAGTCCTGGCGCGAGGTCAGCGGCAACCTGCCGAGCGACTTCGGGTTCCCCATCGACGTCCACGCCCACGAGCCGGACACCATCTACGTGGTTCCTATCAAGAGCGACTCCGAGCACTACCCACCCGACGGGCGCTTGCGGGTCTACCGCAGCCGTACGGGCGGGGACGAGTGGGAGCCCCTGGAGAAGGGTCTGCCGCAGCAGGACTGCTACGTCAACGTCCTGCGCGACGCAATGGCCGTCGACCGCTTGGATCCCTGCGGGGTCTACTTCGGCACGACCGGGGGCCAGGTCTACGCCTCCGCCGATGAGGGTGACACCTGGACGCCGGTTGTTCGGGACCTGCCGGCGGTCCTGTCCGTCGAAGTGCAGACGCTGGAATGATCCGGGTCGTCCTTCCCGCGCATCTGCGCACCCTCGCCGGTGTCTCTGGGGAGATCGTGCTGGACGTCGACGGCCTGTCCACCTCAGGCCACGTCCTGGACGAGCTCGAAGCCCGCTACCCCATGCTCCGGGGGACGATCCGCGACCAGGTCACCCGTCGGCGACGGGCGTTCGTGCGGTTCTTTGCCTGTGAGCAGGACCTGTCCCACGAGCCGCCCGACACCCAGCTCCCCGAGGCCGTGCTGGCGGGCGACGAGCCGTTCGTGGTCGTCGGAGCCATGGCCGGGGGTTAGTCAGTCCGCGCGCCGCGGGTTCATCACGAGAGCCAAAGAGATTCGGACCGGGTGTCGAGAACCCGTGACTGGCCACGCCGCTTGCCGGCGGTATCGCCGAGACGACGCCACAGCTCGTACGCCTCGCGCCATGCCTCTCGGGCCTTGTCGAACTGATGACCCGTTCTAGGTACCGCGCGAACGGCAAACGCGTACCCCGGTACCGATGTCCTCCGTGCCTGAGTGGCGCATGCTGCCGGCGATGCAAGCGGCAGCGCCTCCCAGCCCGTTGATCAGCTTTTGACCCATGAGGTACGTGGCTCCGAGAAGGGAGGAGGAGCGGTGACATCCCACCGCCCTCCAACTGTGCCTCCCGAAGGCACAGGTGTTCCGGTTCGCGTCACGTCATCAGGTTGACGCCCACGAAAGACACTGACCAAGGAGGACAGGTGAGATCGCCGAGCCGTCGATTGTGCGCCGTCGCGGCGGCGATGCTGGTCATCGCCGGCACCGTGACAAGTCCGGCGGCGAACGCGGCAGCGCCCCAGCTGATCGCATTCACCGCTGCCTTGAGCGGCCCGCTCAACCTGGGCGGGATCTTCGTCATGCGCCCGGACGGCAGCGAGGTCCGCCAGCTCACGTCGTTCAGCACAGTCGTGTTCGACTACGAGGCGCACGGGCTGAACCTCCCGGACGACCATCCGTCCTTCGCTCCCGATGGCAGGAGGATCGCCTTCACGTCCAGCCGCGAGGGCGGCGACTTCGAGATCTACGTCATGGACGTGAACGGTGCCGACGTCCGCCGTCTCACCACCAACCCGGGCCTCGACACCGAGCCGGTCTTCTCACCGGATGGAAGAAAGACGCCTTCGCGTCCGAGCGGGGCGGACAGCCCCTCGGGATCCACGTCATGGACGCCGACGGCTCCAACGTGCGCCGGCTGACCGGCAGCGGTTTCGAGGAGTACGAGCCGGCGTGGAGCCGCGACGGCTCCAAGCTTGCCTTCACCCGGGTTCAGGCCGAGGACGAGAAGGACATCTTCATCATCGACAACGCCGCCATTGTGACCCTTCACGGTGTCGACGCGGCCTCGCCAACAACGTCGCCGACCTGTCTACAACGGTACTGGACACCGCTCCCCTCATCACCGGGCTGTCCGTCGACACTCCGATCCTGTGGCCTCCGGACCACGAGATGCGCGATGGGGTGGTCGGGTACGGCGTGGCGGACAACTGCGATTCCGACCCGAGCCTGGCGGTCGACGTGACCAGCGACGAGCCCGTCGAGGGGACCGGTGACGGCGACACCGCGCCCGACTGGAAGGTGCTCGACCCGCACCACGTCCAGCTGCGGGCAGAGCGGGCTGGTAGCGGCGACTGGCGGACTTACTCGCTGGTCGTCACCGCCACCGACGACCAGGCCAACCGCTCGAGCGGCCAGGTGCCCGTAACGGTCCCGCGAAACGGCCCGCAGCGCAATGAGCGCGGCGCAGCCGAACGGCTGCGCCCGAGACAGACAGAGAAAGGAGAACCATGAGAAAGGCAAGGACAACCATTGTCGGAGGGGCCTTGGCGTTGGCGATGCTGACCGGTGCCTGCGGCAGCGGCAATGACGGGGAGGAAGTGCGCTTCACGCCGGCCACGGGCCCCTCATCCTCGCTGGTCGGGTCGCTTCCGGCCGGCTTCCCCGGCGACGGCGCCGCGGTCAAGGACACCTTCGTCGGTCTCGCCGGGGAGGCAACCAAGATCGGCCTGGCTTTCGTTCGTCGAGGCCACGAGGTGGCCGTGTACCTCTGCGATGGCCAGGCCATTTCGGACTGGTTCGCCGGCAGGCTCGACGGCGAGCGGCTCCGCCTCCAGAGCGCCGAAGGGACGAAGGTCGACGCGACGCTGAAGGAGAGTGGTGTCAAGGGCACGATCACCGTCAACGGTCAGGCCGTAGCCTTCACCGCACCTCCCGCGGTCCCCGGGGAGACCGGCATCGCCGTGCGCAAGCTCCCGCAGGGGTCGCTGCGGTGGATCCTGACGCAGGACGGGATCTACGGGGCCATCGAGGACTCGGGCGGAAAGACGGTGAGCACCACGAGCAGCACCAGCGGCTCGGGGACGACCTCGGGCAGCGGTACGTCGAGCGTTCCCCCGCCGTCGAACCCGGTGAGCAACCCGTGCGCCGGCACGGCCTGTGACAACCTCAGCTGCGACCAGCTCACGAGCATCTACAACAGCTACCTGAACGGGGCCCGCCTGGCCAAGACGAAGCAGCTTAAGCAGCTCTACGTCGACGGGGCAATGAGCATCATCGACTACGGCTTCGCTCACGGGTGCATCGTCAAGTAGGTGCTGACCGCGCCGCCACCGTCCGGGGCACGGTCGGTCCAACCGGCCGTGCCCTCCGGCGGGCCCAACGCGTGAAGGTCCGAGAGGTCGCCACCTGCGAGGCGCCGGTCGGTGCGCCGGTTGGCGGCGAAGCCGACCTGAAGGGCGGGCAGGTTCTCCAGCCGTTTGCCGATCCCGAAATCACGAGTGTCGTTGACGGTCATCTCGGTGCGGAGGCCCGCCCCTCCTTGTGGTACTGCTTCAGCTTGGAGTGCAGCACCGAGAAGGCCATAGCGGTAGCCCTCCCGGCGGTCGGTCGGCGCGAAGGGGTGGGCCGGCCAGGATCGAGGCCTTCCTGCGCAAGTGGCTGGCCCGGCTGCCCAAGGCCGGCGTTGGCTTCGAGGCCCTCGACAACGGGTTCCTGCGCTGGGGTGAGGGAGCGGCAGATGCGCTGGAGGCTGCGGGGGTCGTCGCTGGTGGCCTGGCGCTTGGCCCATCGTGGCCGTTGATGCACACCTCGGCGGTGTAGGGGAAGTAGGTGGCGAACTTGATGAAGAAGGGGCCGAAGTCGTCGTCGAAGGCGTAGACGTAGAAGTGGTTGACCCATGGCCGTGTCGGCCAGCAGCCAGGGTAGGTCTTGCCGGTGACGGGGGTTGCGGCGCTTCTGGTTGCGGAAGACGTTGGTCCTCTCCTGGGTCCGGCCCACGAGGCGGGCCCTCGGAGGCGACTACTTCGACCGCCGCCGCAACAGCCCAGCACGCCCAGGCCGACTCGTCGCCCGGCTCGAAGCCATGGGCCTACGCGTCACTCTCGAACCCGCGACACTCCAGCTACCGCTTTGCCCATGTCGGGGCTACGCCCCGACCCGCTGGCGCGCGACCACACCTACTGCACGCGAGTGATTCACACCTCAGACGCTTCAAGGCGTGACGCCGACTCTGATCATTTTGCGACCCCGCCACCGGAATCGAGCTGAGATTGCAAGTAATGCGTGATGTAGGCAGTGACACCCCCAATCCGTTAACCGCCCTTCGCGATATTCCCTCTGTCCCGCATCTTGTCCACCGCCGGGTTCAGGCACATGGTGATGTGCCTGCCTTATCCCGATCATCGACGTACTCAACGAACTTCTTCCCTCGGTTACTACCGGCAGCGTGAACTGCTGGGTGCATGAGGATCTGCTGCGGAGCATCACGAGCTTCCCGGCCTCTAGTGCTGAGTCACCTCAGCAGGTGGGATTAGTCGAAAAAACCCTTGCCAGTCGAACATACATTCGTTTTAATGAGATATGGTCGAAGAGGCGGAAAGGGAAGCAGAAGCACAGGGACTGGAGGCGGAAATCGCCGAGGTCTGCGGACTGCTGCACGCCACCACCGGCCGGCTGGTCGAGCTGATCGCTCGGGTGTTGGAGACCGAGGCGTGGCAGGGCTGGGG
>DATAAN010000086.1:0-8362 GCA_036260105.1 Actinomycetota bacterium | reverse complement strand
CGCCTCGCAGGCCGGAGCGCCGTCCCGGAAGCTGCTGTCTTCCGGCCTCTCCGCCGCCCTCCCTGAGGTCGCGGCAAGGATGGGGGTCGAAGCCGGCGCGGATGTGCTGACCCGCCGGCGACTCATGTCGATCGACGGCGTTCCCGTCCGGCTGGCCGTGAGCTACTTCCTGCCGGAGGCCTCCGAGGCGGCCGAGCTGTCGGGCGGCACGTTTCTCCAGGGAGGTCTCCAGCAGCTGTTCGACCGCCACGGCCGGCGCTTCGGCCGGGCTGAGGAGACCCTGGTCGCCCGTATCCCGGCGACAGAAGAAGCTCAGCTGCTACAGATCGACTCGGCGGATCCCGTCGTGGAGCTGCTGAGGACCTCCTACGATGACGCCGGCCGGGCCGTTCACACGCTGCAAACCATCTGTGCCGCGAGCCGGCACATCTTCGTCGTCAGGCAGATGCCGGGGGACGCCGTCTTCTAGCCGGTGCGCCGGGAAACGCTACGGGTTAGCGCAGAGCGGGAAGCAGGGGGCGCCCAGGCCTCCCGGTCCCCCCGTCGGGGCGGGGGCGGGCGGAGGCGGCGGAGGGTTCTGCCGCCCCTGGGCACCGGCCGTGGGCGCCGGATCCGGTGTCTCGCATCTCAGGAACGGACAGGGACGCGGGGACTCGTTGCGCCGGTTGTTCGGCCGGCTGGGGTCGTCGGCAGCCTGTGCTTCCTCCTCAGGACCGCCACATGGCTGGAAGGGGAACTCACCACAGATCTCCGTCGGCGTCGGCGACGGCGAAGCCTGCGGGCGGCCACACGGGTCGGACGACTCCGGTCCTTCGCCGTCCTCGCCGTCCTCGCCCGGGGAGCCGTCGACGTTGGACTCGGCGGACGGGCAGGGAGGCGCCGGCGGCGAGAGAACCTCACCGGTGACCTTGGGGCTTGGGAAATCCGAGTGCTTGTCGTAAAGCTTCAGCGCGTCGGACATGAACTTCTTCCAGATCATCGCCGGGAAGGACCCTCCGGTCACTTTCTTGCCCCGCACATTGGTCATCAGGGGAATCTCGCCGGTCACCGGATCCGGTGGAAAGCCCATCCAGACCGCGGCCGTCAGCTCGGGCGTTGAACCGACGAAAGACGCGTCCTGGTGGTCCTGCGCCGTGCCGGTCTTGCCCATCGCCGGCCACTGCAGCTTGGCCGCGGTACCGGTGCCTCCGGTGATGTTCTGCTTGAGGATCCACGACACCGTGTCGGCGATGTTCTGGCTGATCACCTGCTCGGACCGGGGCCGCTTTTCGACAATTGTCTCGCCGTTGGGGGAGACGATCTTCGTCACGACGAGCGGCTCCGGGCGCTTGCCCCGGGCGGCAAAGGTGGCGTACGCCCGGGCCATCTCCATCGGAGTGACGGGAGTGGTTCCAAGCGTGAGGGCGCACCCCTCATCGACGGGCGGGATCGAGATGCCGAGCTTGCCGGCCATGGAGATGAACATCTTGGGCGTCACGACCTTGTCCATCATCTGGGCGTAGACAGTGTTCACGGAGCTTGTGGTGGCCCTGATCAGGTCCACGTTGCCGTAGGACGCGTTCTCGAAGTTCGACACCTCCCACGGCTTGCCGTCGTTCAGGCACAGGCCGGAGTCGATGGAGATCTTCGACGGCCCCGCAAAAGCGGAGCGGATGGACTTGCCGTCCTCCACGAACGCTGCCAGGGCGATGGGCTTGAATGCCGAGCCGGCCTGCCGTCCTCCGTCGTCACCCGGCAGGTTGGCCGCGAAGTTGAAGCCGCGGGCGCGCTTGGGGTCGTCGACGTTGCGGCCGCCGACCATCGCCTTGACCTGGCCCTGCGAGTCCATGGCGACGAGGCCGACCTCCGGATCGGTGTCCCGGTCGAGGGTGGTGCGCACGGCGTTCTCGGCGGCATCCTGCATGCGCAGGTCCAGGGTGGTGTGGATCTTCAAGCCCCCGCCCAGCAGGTCCTTCTCCTGGATGTTGAACTGCTTCAACAGCAGCTTGCGGGTGTACTCGACGAAGTACCCCGCCCGGGGGGTCTCCAGCTCGGCGCTCAGCTTGTTGAGCTTGAACCGGCTGGCCATGTCGACCTGCTGCGCCTGCTGCAGCTCGGAGGGGGTGATGAAGCCGGCCTGGCTCATCGACACGAGGACCCGGTTGCGGATGATCGGCACCCCTTCGGGGTTCGTCTCCATCTGGTACCGGCTGGGGGACCGGATGATGCCGGCAAGGTATGCCGACTCGGCCAGGTCCAGATCCTTGGCCGACTTCTTGAAGTACGCCTGGGCGGCCGCCTCGGCGCCGTAGGCGCCACGGCCGAAGTAAACCGTGTTGAGGTAGAACTCGAGGATCTTGTCCTTGCTGTAAACGCGCTCGATCTTCACGGCCATGGTCGCCTCGCGCAGCTTCCGGATGTAGGTGCGTTCCTTGCCGACGGTGGCGAAGGTGCGGGCGTACTGCTGGGTGATCGTCGACGCACCCTGGCCGATCTCGCCCTCCCTGAAGTTGGAGAAAGCGGCCCGGACGATGCCCTTCAGACTGACGCCGGGGTGGGTGTAGAAGCCCCGGTCCTCGGCGGCCACGACGGCCTGCTTGAGCTCGGTGGAGATGGCGTCCAGCGGGACGATCGTCCGGTTCTCGGTCCCGTGGAAGGTGTAGATCAGCTCCCCCCGGGCGTCGTAGAGCTTGGACGACTGCGCTCCGGGAGCCGCCCCGGGCATCGGGATCTCGGCAAGCAGGCCGGCCACCTTCATCAGCACGAAGCCAGCCGCCGCCAGCGCCAGGATCAGCCACCAGCGCCGGAGGATCGCCTGAAGCGTGGTCGGGCGGGCGGCTGCGTAGGAGTAGCCCCTAGTCTGGCCGGCGTATGCCGGGCGAGGCGCCGGGCGCCCGCCCCGGGGCGCCTGCCGCGGCGGCGGCCTGCGGCCGGCCGGCGCCGGCCTGTGGGTACGGGGGTTTACCATCCCGTAGTGGGACGGCGCTTTGCGGCGCGCGCCCATCAGCCCGCAACCTCGAAGGAAGCCGACATATGCCCGAGACGGACGAGAAGCCGAGAGGAGCTCTGTTTCATTGGGTCGCCAACATGTTCTTCGCAGGCATCGCCCTGTTCGGCGGAATGCTGTTCGGCCTGGAGGTTCCGCGTGACAGGGTCGTGCTTATCGTCGTTCTGGGGGCCTTGATCCTGATACCGATCACCCGTCGTTGGGAGCGGACTGCAATTTCAAAAAGGCACGTTCAGACCGCCGAGCCGCTGGGTAACGGTAAATCCGAGGAGTCCGGCCCAGCCACGTAACGAGGACTCCAGGGTTGCGTTGCCCGCTCAGGCGGCGGCTCGATTATATGCCGCGCCCCGGGCCCTGCAGCAGAATTCCCAGCTTCGATGCCGCCCTCGGAGCCCACTCCGGGTCTCCGGACGCCAGAGCCTTCCTGAACTGGTGCTCCGCCTCGCCACGCTTTCCGGTTCTCTCCAAAACCTCCCCCAGCTTCACCGCGGCCGGTATGGAGAACTCGGGGTGGGCCGATCCGGCGGCCCGCCGGTACTGCTCCGCGGCGCCCTCGAAATCCCCTTCTCCGGCCAGCAGATCGCCCAGGGAGGAGGCGGCCCAGCCTGCGACCTGTTCGTTTCCCGAGTCGATGGCGAGCTGAAAGGCTGCACGGGCCTCCTCCCGCCGCCCCAGCCCGCCCAGAAGCTCCCCAAGCTTGACGGAGGCCGCGGGCGATGCGTCCGGATGCCCCTCTCGCACGACCTCGAGATATGCGGTCCGGGCGCCGTCGGGATCGGATTCCTCGAGCAACCCGCCAAGGCTGAGACCCGCCCACCCCGCCACGCCGGCAAGCCCCGACTCCATCGCCATTCGGTAGTACCGCAGGGCGCCCTCCAGGTCCCCCAGGCGCTCGCAAAGCCCGCCCAGGGCCATAGCGGCCGCCGCGGCGTACTCGGGGCTCTCCGAAGCTATGGCGGCCTCATATGCCCGCCTGCACTCGTCGTGCTCCTCCAACTGCTCCAGCAGCATCCCGAGCTGCACCGCAGCCGCCGGCGCCAACTCTTCGTCGCCGTTCTCCATGGCCAGCCGGTAGACCGACCGGGCGTTATCAAGGTCCCCTGCCTCGACGAGAAGACCCCCCAGGCTCAGCGCCGCGGAGGGAGCGACGGTTTGGTCGCCGGAGTCAACGGCCACCTGCAGCGCCTCCACGGCGCCGGCCGCATTCCCCGTCTCCTCCAGCAGGTTGCCCAGCGCCAGGGCCGCGGCAGGAGTGAACCTCGGGTTTCCGGAGTCAACGGCCCGGCGGTACGCGTCTTCGGCGTCGACGTGCCGCTCGAGGTTTCTCAACATCCCACCGAGCGCTACGGCCGCTGCCGGCGATGCGTCGGGGTGGCCGGAGTCGACCGCCAGCTGCAGCGCCTCCTCCGCGGATCCCGGATCCCCAAGCTTCTGGAACAGCGTCCCGAGCTTCACCATCGCCGCCGGCGAGGCCGCGGGGTGGTTGTGGGCGATGACCGCCCGGTACTGTTCCTCGGCCCGTGCGTGGTTCGATTGCGCGGCGTACAGGTCGGCCAAGCTGGTCGCGGCCCACGCCGACACTTCCGGGTGGCCGGCCGCCGCGGCTTTGCCGTAGGCCTTCTCCGCCTCGCCCAGCCGGCTCTGGGACTCGTAGAGGGCCCCGAGCTTCACGGCTGCCCACTGCGCGGCGTCCGGATGCGCCGAGTCGATGGTGCGCCGGTACCCTTCCTCGGCGCCCTCGAGGTCGCCCGAGCGCTCGAGCATGCTGGCCAGGCTCAGCAGCGCCCAGGGGGCGAACTCCGGGTGGCCTGACGCGGCCGCCTCCCGGTAGCATCGTCCGGCCTCTTCCAGCAGCTTCAGCTCCTCGTTGAGACCTCCCAGCTCCACCGACGCCCAGGGTCCGATCTCGGCGTGCCCCGATGCAGCGGCGGACCGGTAGGCCTCCCTTGCGCCGTCCACGTCGCCCCGGCTTTCGAGCAGGGAGGCAAGGCTGGAAGCGGCCCAGGGTCCGATCTCCGGATGCCCCAACTCCATCGCCCGCCGGTAGGCGCCGGCCGCTTCGTCCCAACTCTCCAGGCGCTCCAGCACGATTCCCAGGCTGAATGCGCCGGCGGCGGCCAGGTAGCCGTGCCCCGAGTCGGCCGCCACCTGGTAGAAGCCCCGTGCCGCTTCATACTCCCCCGCCTGTGACAGCAGCGATGCAAGCCTGATCGCGCTGCCGGGCACGTCGTACCGGTCGGGCTGCTCGAGGGCCTTGTGGAGCTCCTCCTCGGCCAGGTCGATCTGTCTGCGCAGGTACTTCGGATCGGGATCCGCCTCGATCTCCCTGCGCCTGCGGTGCGCGCCGGTCACCAGGGGGATTACCTCGCGGCGCATGTGCTCGAGCGCCCGGGTTCGTTCGTACCGGCAGCTACCGTCCGGCCGGATGCCGGCGACCGGCGAGTGCTCGTCGATGTGCACCAGGATGCGGTTCTGCTCGTCCAGGGAAAGGTGCAGGCCGGCACCCAGCACGACCTCGCGAAGCGAGGTGGCCCCCTGATGCAGCATGGCGCCGGCTCCGGTGTCCCGGCAGAACCGGCCGCTGGAGACGAGCGCCTCCAGGAAGGCTGCGTTGTCGTGGGTGGTGAAGGAGGCGCCGCCGATGCCTCGCGTCCAGCTGCCGCCGACCGAGCGGATGTGGCTCCACAGACCCGCCTCGCCCAGCCGCTGGTACAGGATCGTCATCACCAGCCGGGCGCTGAGGTCCAACCGTGATCCCTCGCGCAACATACCGATCACCTTCCTTTGCTCCCGCTGACGGCCTCAGGTCTTGTTCGGCACCGGCGGTCAGCTGGGATTGGCCGCCTCGGGGACCAGGGTGAGCGTGGCCACCGTGGCCTGCGCCACCGCCTCAGGCGTCCAGGGAATGGGGATCCCCTCACCCCTGCGCCACAGGGGCAGCAGGTCGTCGTAATGGGGGGAGAGCGGGTTGCCGGACTGGCCTGCCGGTAGAACCCAGCGGCAGGCGTCCCACTCCCCCACGTCCGCGACCATGCGCAGCGAGGCGATGAAGCCGGGGTCGTTGGTCGCGTTTACCGGGTCCACCGAGGTCTGTGCGACCGTGTTGGTGTCGCCGCCGAACTGGAACGGACCCAGGTTGAACACCTTGTCGAGCGGCTTCTGCTCGCCCACCGGGTGCTTCAGCTCTATCGGGCGCACTTTCCCCCAGGTCCAATCGTCCGGCCGGGGGCCCTCCCGGGAAGTCAGGGTGCGGATCACGGCGGCCAGCGCGGCGGCGATCTCCTCCGGCCACGGGCGGTTGAACCACCCATCCGGCGCCTCGTGCATCAGGTCCACCAGATGGCCGACCCGGCGAAAGGAGAAGGAGGTGTACGGCAGAAGCTGCCCGAAGCCGCGACCGAGCACCCACGAGACGCTGCGGGGCGCCTTTGCGACGGCCAGCCGGCGGGCCATCTCGGCGACGAAGAACTCGAACACCGTGGCGGCCGGGGACGACGGCGAGATCCGGCCGTCCCACTCCCTGAGCAGGTCGAGCGCCAGCTTTGCCTCCGGGATGCTCCCCGGGGCGGCCAGGACCGTTTCCCGCATGTCCTGCCAGGGCAGCGACAGTTCGTCAAGCTGCAACCGGGCTCAGAGGTCCAGGTCCCAGTCCGAGCGACCGGAGAGTTCGGAGGAGATGCGGGCCAGGCGGTAGCCATCGATCCAGTCGACCCCCAGGAACGGCTTGTCGACGTTTGGATGGGGCCGCGTGTTTGCCGTGGCCAGGAAGCCCTTGTCCGGGTCCTGCAGGAACGGCATCTCCTCGAACGGCACCGGGTCCTGCTCCCAACCCACCTCCGGGTCCCACCCCGGCTGGGGCACGGTGCCCCAACCCTTTCGGCGAACAGGCACCATGCCGGCCAGCTGCCAGCCGATGGTCCCGTCGACGTCGGCGTACGTCACGTTGAGGTCCGGCGCCGGCCAGTCGGCGAACAGGCGGCGGAACTCGTCGAATCCCCTGGTGCGGTGCACCCGGAAGAAACCGTCCACCGGCAGCTGCCGAAGCCATAGGGCATCGATCGACAGCGCACCGACGCTCTCGTCCAGGGCCGGGCTGACCACGGGACCGTGCCGGCTGATCACCACCTTCTCCGTAACCGCCTTGCCGAACCGGACCTTGATCGTCTCGCTGTGCACCTCAGCCGGTACGAATTCGTCCCCGGCCCGGATTGTCGTCCCGTCCGGCCCCAGCTCCTCCTGGAACAGGTCGACGTTGTCGAACAGCGCCGCAGTGATGCCCCAGGCGGCGAAGCCGTTGTGCCCGACCTCGACCACCGGCCCTCCGACGAGTGATGCCCCGGCAACCGACCACTCCGGCGTCGTGATGTGCGCCAGGTACCAGACCGAGGGCAGGAGAGCCGGGAGGTGCGGGTCGTTGGCGAGGATGGGGCGGCCGGTCGACGTGCGGCTGCCCGAGATCGCCCAGCTGTTCGAAGCGCCTCCGGTCCCGACGAACGTCGAAAATGAGGCAAGGTCGTGGCTCAGACGGTCCATCGCCGGCGCCACTGCGTCCGCCCTCAACGCCCCGCGCCAGGACTCGGTGTAGCTGGGATCGAGGGCGGCCAGCGCCTCCGGGCCGTCGGCGAGCAGGATCTTCAGCCGGGCCAGCTCCGAGTCGGCGTTGGTGGAGAACATGAATGACAGCAGCTTGACCATGCCGACGACCTCTAGCGGCGTCCAAGGAGTCGGCCGGGAGTTCAGGAGGGCGAACTCATGTGCCTTGCGCGGAAGCCCCACTGCGCTCCCCTGGTTGACGCCGTTCACGTAGGCCGAGATGTTGGCCCGGATACCGGGGTCGAACTGCTCGAGCTGGCGTTGGTTGTCCCGGGAGAAGCCGATGCGGCGCGACAGCCGGTCGATGGGAATGCCGTCCTTGCCGACGAGGGAAGCCAGCGTGCCCCTCAACACGCGCAGAAGAGACTCCAGCTGGAAGGAGCGGTCCTGGCCATGGCAGAAGCCGAGGCCGTACCAGCCGTCGGTCTCGCCGGCGGCGTCGATGTGGGGAACACCCCACCGGTCCCGGCGGATGGTGATCGGGCTTTGGAGACCCGCCACGGTCAGCTCCCCGTCAACGGTCGGGAGCCGGCGGCCCAACAGCTTGCCGAACAGGTTGCGGGGAAGATCCAAGCGGAGCCTCCTACCAAAACAAGATACCCGGCCGGTTGTCCGGCCGGGTATCTCGATCCTAGTTCAGGTTGACGCTTAGTTCGGGCGCTTCCCGGTCTGTGCCGTGATCTTGTCGGTCAGGCCGTAGAGCAGCGGCAGTGCACCTGCGATGACGCCCAGGGTGCGGTTGATCTGCCCGAGGCCGGGGATGATCGGCTCGACGTGGGTGAC
>DATAAN010000085.1:0-12426 GCA_036260105.1 Actinomycetota bacterium | reverse complement strand
AGCCGTGCTGGTGCCCACGACGATCCTGGCCCAGCAGCACTACCAGACGTTTTCGGAGAGGTTCGCCGGCTTTCCGGTGAAGGTGGCCCAGCTGTCCCGCTTCCTCACCGCTTCCCAGCAGGCGGCGGTGCTGGAAGAGCTGGCCTCGGGCAAGGTGGACGTCGTCGTGGGGACCCACCGCCTGCTGCAGCCGGATGTCAAGTTCCACGACCTCGGCCTGTTGGTGGTGGACGAGGAGCAGCGCTTCGGGGTCAAGCACAAGGAGAAGATCAAGCAGCTGCGGGAGAACGTGGACGTCCTCACCATGACCGCCACGCCGATCCCCCGCACGCTGGAGATGGGCGTGACCGGCATCCGGGACCTGTCGCTCATGGACACCCCGCCGCTGGACCGGCGTCCGGTGCTGACCTACGTCGGCGACTACGACGGCCGCATGGTCACCGCCGCGATCCGCCGTGAGCTTGCGCGCGACGGCCAGGTGTTCTTCGTCCACAACCGGGTCACCTCCATCAAGTCGGCCGCCCGTCGCATCGCCTCGCTGGTGCCGGGAGCCCGCGTGGACATCGCCCACGGCCAGATGACGGAGGCTGAGCTGGAGAAGGTGATGGTCGACGTCTGGGACGGCAAGGTGGACGTGCTGGTCTGCACGACGATCATCGAGAGCGGCCTGGACATCCCGGCGATGAACACGTTGATCGTCGAGCGGGCCGACCTGCTAGGGCTGTCCCAGCTGTACCAGCTGCGGGGCCGGGTCGGCCGGGCGCGCGAGAGAGCGTACGCCTACTTCTTCTACCCACACGAGGCGGTGCTGACCGACGAGGCGCACGAGCGGCTGAAAACCCTGTCCGAGTTCACCGAGCTGGGAAGCGGGTTCAAGATCGCCCTGCGGGACCTGGAGCTGCGGGGCGCCGGCAACCTGCTGGGAGCCGAGCAGTCCGGGCACATCGCCGCCGTCGGGTTCGACCTGTACATGCGCATGATGACCGAGACCATCGAGGAGCTGACCGGCCGGGTGCCCGAGCCGAAGCTGCAGATCAAGCTCGACATCCCGGCCGACGCTTACATCCCGGCCGCCTACATCCAGCGGGAGTCGCTTCGTATGGAGGCGTACCGGCAGATCGAGCAGGTGCGGGCGCCTGAGGACGTCCTGGCGCTCCTCGAGGAGTTCACCGACCGCTACGGACCCGTGCCGGCGCCGCTCAGCACGCTGCTGATCGTCGCGGAGCTTCGGGCGTACCTGGCGGAGAAGGGCATCACCGAGGCGGGGGTCCGCAACGGCCTCATGAAGCTCCGGCCCCTGCCGGCACTGAGGGACTCCCAGCAGGTGCGCCTCAGGCGCAAGTACCCGAACGCAACCTACAAGGAGGTCTCGGGGACGCTGTTGCTTCCGGTCCCGGCGGCGGATACCGCCAAGTGGGTTCTCGATACGCTGCGTGATATTCTCGACCCTCAGTGAGATCCAGACTTCACCTCTCTGTACTCCTAGCGGCAGCTCTTCTCCTCGGCGCCTGCGGCGGCGAAACCACCATCGACGAGCAGGGCAGCTACTTCGCGCCCACCGCCGCCGTTGTGTGCGGGGCAATCAACTGCCAGAAGATCGCCGAGAGCCGCATCAACAGTCAGTTGAGCTCCGCCGTGAACGATCCGGCGAACGCCTCAGTCTTCAAAGGACCCCAGGGTGCGGCGAACCGCCTGGACGCACAAAGGGAGATCCTCAGCGAGCTGATCCGGCGGGAGGTCGGGCTCCAGATGGCCCGGCGCATGAAGATCACGACCGACCCGTCGGACGTGGACGCCCGCCTGGAGAGCGTGAAGTCGGGGTTCGAGAGCGAGAAGGCTTTCCGGGATGCGCTCAAGCGGGATGGTCTCACCGAGCAGGAACTGCGCGGCTTCCTGGAGAACGACAGCGTGCTGGCACGCGTCCGGGAGACCGTCGGACGCAACGCCAGGGCCACCGAGGCGGAGATCCAGCAGTACTACGACCTGAACAAGTCGCAGTTCGACGAGCAGGTGAAGATCGCGCACATCGTCGTCTGCGGCAACTTCGACGAGGCCAACCGCCGCTGCAACGCCAGCCCGGCCGACAAGGAGAGGGCCACCGACATCACGGCCCGAGCCCGCGAGGGCGAGGACTTCGCCGCCCTGGCGAGGGAGTTCTCGGTGGACACCGCGACGAAGGACCAGGGTGGCGAGCTCGAGTTCATATCCCGGGGAGACGTGGTGCCGGAGCTCGAGCAGGCGGCATTCGGCATGTTCCAGGTCGGCGACATCTCGGAGCCGGTGCAGACCCCGTTCGGCTTCCACGTCATCAAGCTGCTGGCCGTCGGCCAGCCGTTCGACCAGGCGAGAGAGCGGATCGCCGAGACACTCCAGACCCAGAAGGCAAACGCCGCCTTCGAGGAGTGGCTCATCGACGCAGTCAAGGGAGCGCAGGTCAAGGTCAACCCCAAGCTCGGCGTGTTCGACGTGATCTCCCAGTCCGTGATCCCCCGGTCGGCAAAGGAAGCGCAGGACAGGGCCCGTCAGGCTCAGCCTCCGGCCGCCCCGCCCCCTCCTGCAGCCGAAGCTCCCCCGGCTCCCGCCCCCTAATCCGCATTGCCTGAAGCCCTGGAAGCCCCGCTCACCGGGGCCGCCGAACGCGCAGGTCCCTCATTCGAGCGGCTGGTCGCCGTGATGGCGCGGCTGCGCGCTCCGGGCGGGTGCCCCTGGGACGCCGAGCAGACTCACCAGTCGCTCGCCGTCCATCTGTTGGAGGAGGCCCACGAGACGCTGGACGCCATCGACTCCGGAAACATGCACGACCTCGAGGAGGAGCTGGGTGACCTGATGCTGCAGGTCATCTTCCACGCCGAGATTGCCGCCGAGTCCGGCCACTTCGAGATCGGCGACGTGGTGGACGGCCTGGTTCGCAAGCTCATCGATCGGCACCCGCATGTCTTCGGGGAGGTCGAGGTACGCGGGGCTGCCGACGTCGTCGCCAACTGGGAGACCCTGAAGAAGGCGCAAAAAGGCAGGACGACGTTAAGCGAGGGCCTTCCGAAGGGCCTTCCGGCGCTGATTCATGCCCACAAGGTGCTTCGACGCGTGTCGGGGGTCGGCCACCGGTACGAGGCTTCCCCGGAGCGGCTGGCGCATCTGGCGGCGGTCGCCGGGCGCACTCCCAGCGAGGAATCGATCGGGGAGCTGCTGTTGCAGGTGGTAGCGCTCGCCGGAGAGTCCGGCATCGATCCGGAGGGGGCGCTCAGGCGAACCGCCAACGGGCTTATGGAGCAAGCCGAGAAGCCGGAGTAGCGGCCGCCCGCACCGGGTAGATCCGTCGGTATGGCGAAAGGCGAGTTCCTCACCGGCCCGGACCCCGACGTGGACGGACATCTGGCGGACGACGCCGGTCCCGCCTCCGAACCCCTGACCTCGCGCCTGACAGGCAAGGCCACGCCGCTCTCGGACGAGGAACAGACCGAGCACCTGGCCGACGACCTCGGAGTCAAATCCGGAGACCTCGCACAGGCTACCGGTCAGGATGACGAGCCTTCAGGTTTGGCGGACTGGGGGCACTCTCTGGCTCCGCCCGGCTAGCGGCCGAGCCGACCCCCTGCGGGCCTATCCCCCGGAGGAGTTCTCCGGACTTTCCGGGCTAGCGAAGTCTGAGGGGTCATCCGCCCCGCAGGCACTGCAGAGAACCGTGGCCAGCTCTCCGTCGACGTACTCGAACTGGTGGGTCGGCGTCTCGCACTGCCGGCATATCAGGTAATCGGGCTCGGCCATGTGCATAGCATACTTCCGACCCCTGACAGGTGCCTGCACGCCTCGACGTGACGACTCAGCCCCGGTTGGACTGCGGCAACGTTGGCGACCCGCCCTGGTGGATCCCGCCTTAACAAGAACTATCGGTGATGGACTAGCATGCTTTCCTGGTCCCACCGCCTAGGAGCGCCGCACCGGCGCAGCAGCCTGCCGAACCGTTCCCGTGCCGCGCCATGCCGGGGAAGCTCGAACTCGAATGCGGCTGACGCAATGTTAAAGGAGTTATGTTGTGGCGATGATTGATGCAGTAACCGGACGCGAGATCCTCGACAGCCGAGGAAATCCCACCGTGGAGGCCGAGGTCTTCACCGCTATGGGAGGCTGGGGACGAGCCGCGGCGCCCTCCGGCGCATCGACCGGCAAGTTCGAGGCGGTCGAGCTCCGCGACGGCGGGGACCGGTTCGGCGGCAAGGGAGTCGTCAAGGCGGTCGATGCCCTGAACACCGTGCTCGCGCCCGCCATCGCCGGCAAGGAGGTGACCGAGCAGCGGGGAATCGACCGCCTGATGGCGGAGCTTGACGGGACGGACAACAAGTCAAAGGTCGGTGCGAACGCGACTACGGCGCTCTCCATGGCGGTCGCCCACGCCGCGGCCGACGAGCTGGGCCTTCCTCTGTTCCGCTATCTCGGCGGGGCCGACGCCAACCTGCTGCCCGTACCGCTCATGAACGTCCTGAACGGCGGCGCGCACGCCGACAACAACGTCGACATCCAGGAGTTCATGATCGTGCCGCACGGCGCCGCCTCCTTCGCCGAGGCGCTGCGCATGGGGGCCGAGGTCTACCAGGTGCTGAAGAAGGTACTGCTGACCAATGAGCTGTCCACCGGCATAGGAGACGAGGGCGGGTTCGCCCCGAACCTCGGGAGCAACGAGGAGGCGATCGAGCTTCTCGTGCAGGCGATCGAGGGGGCCGGGTACACCCCGGGCGAGGAGGTCGCCCTCGCCATGGACGTCGCCGCATCAGAGGTCTTCAGGGAAGGCCGGTACCACCTGACCGGCGAGGGCCGGGAGCTGGAGGCCGGTCAGATGGTCGACCTGATGGAGGGCTGGGTGGACAAGTACCCCATCGTCAGCATTGAGGACCCCATGGACGAGGAGGATTGGGAGGGCTGGCAGCGGATCACGGCGGCGCTCGGCGACCGGGTACAGCTCGTCGGCGACGACCTGTTCGTAACGAACTTCGAGAAGGTGCTTCTAGGCATCGAGCGCAAGGCCGCCAACGCCATCCTCATCAAGGTGAACCAGATCGGCACCCTTACCGAGACCGCGCACACCGTCAGGCTCGGCGCCCGCAACGGCTACTACTCCATGCTCAGCCACCGCTCCGGTGAGACCGAGGACTCGACGATCGCAGATCTGGCCGTGGCGTGGGGGGTGGGGCAGATCAAGACCGGCGCTCCGGCCCGCTCCGACCGGGTGGCGAAGTACAACCAGCTGCTCCGCATCGAGGAGAAGCTGGGTGAAGATGCCCGCTACGCCGGATCCGAGGCATTTCCGCGATGGCGCCGCCAAAGCATCTGAAGGCCCGCTTCCGGATGGGGGCGCTGGGGCTGGTGGTCGGCGCACTAGCGCTTACAGGAGTTGCGCCCGCCCGCCAGGCATTCGAGCAGCGCCGGCAGGTAACGGAGGTGGAGGCGGAGATCGCCCGGCTCGAGAAGAGAAACGCCGAGCTGACCGGGCGGCTCAACCGCTTGAGCGACGTCGCCTACATGGAGAAGCTGGCGCGCGAGCAGCTGGGGGTCGTCCGGCCGGGGGAGACCTCCTACGTCATCGTCCCGGCGCCCGCGCCGCTCCGGCCGGTAGCGGTGTCGGAGCCCGAGCCTGCGGGTTTGCGGGAGCGTGCCGCCGCCTGGGTGAAGGACCTGCTGGGCAAGGACTGACCTCTCCAGCCGCACTGTGCGAGGCAGCTCGACGCTGCGCCGGACCACCACTTTCTTTTGTACCGGAGCACTCTGATCGGAGTACGATTAGATGAGGGGAGAGTTTCATTCATCTGTTTTCTAATCTGGGGGGTTGATTGGCAGAAGTCGGAGCGATAGTCGAAGGCACGGTCACGCGGCTGGCGGACTTTGGGGCCTTCGTGCAGATAGGGGCCGGGGAAACGGGTCTGGTCCACATCTCGGAGGTGGACCGCAACTACGTCAAGGACATCAAGGAGCACCTGAAGGAAGGCGACAAGGTCAACGTCAAAGTTGTCGCCATCAAGGAGGACGGCAAGATCGACCTGTCGATCAAGCAGGCCGACCCCTCCTGGGAAGAGCAGTCCACCCGCGCCAGGTCCGGCAGGGATCCCGAGTTCGAAGCCAAGCTCAAGCGATTCATGCGCGAGTCGCAGGAGCGCCTGGCCGACGTAAGAAGGCAGCGCGACTCGAAGCGCCAGTAGCCCAAACCAACATCCGGCGCCGGGCTTCCGCCCGCTCGACCGGCACCTCTTCTCGTTGACCCCGACTTCCGATCAGGACCGGGCCTCCGTAGCGGCTCAGCTTGGCCGTCCGCCCAGGGGCAGGTGGAGCGTCGCCCGCAGATGCGCCTGCGGCAAGCCGCAGGTGCTGGAGACGTTTCCCCGCCTGGGGGACGGCACCCCCTTTCCCACGCTCTACTGGCTCAGCTGCCGGAAGCTGTCGTCGCAGATCGGCGGTCTCGAGTCCTCGGGCTGGATGGCCGCACTGAACCGCAGGCTGGCCGAAGAGCCGGAGCTTCACGCCGCACTGGCGGAGGCGACCCGCGCTTATGTGCGCCGGCGGGACCAGCTCGACGAGCTGGGGCCGGCGACACATCCGGGCGGCGGCCCCGACCGGATCAAGTGCCTCCACGCCCACACGGCCCAGTTCCTGGTGACCGGCGACAACCCCGCGGGGGAGGAGGTCCTGAAGGCATTGAGCTGGAAGGACCCTGTGGAGCCCTGCGTATGAGGCTCGCTGCGATCGATGTGGGGACCAACACCACCCGCCTGCTCATCGCCGAGGAGCAGGGTGGTTCGTACCGTGAGCTGGACCGCCGGCTGATCTTCACCCGTCTGGGCGAGGGAGTGGACTCCCAGAAGACGCTGGCGCCTGCCGCCATCAAACGCACCCTGGCGGCCATCGCCGAGTTCTGCTCGGTGTGCGGTGAGTTCGGCGTGGAACGGCTCGCCGTCGCCGGCACGAGTGCGGTGCGGGACGCCAGCAACGCCCACGAGTTCCTCCAGGCCGCCGCCCGCCTCTCCGGCTTTCCTGCGGTTGCTCTGAGCGGAGACGAGGAAGCGCAGCTGTCGTTCGTCGGCGCCACCGGGGAGCTTGCCACAGGCGACTGCCTGGTCATCGACATCGGAGGAGGCTCGACCGAGTTCGTCGCCGGCCGCCCACCACTGAACATCGCCGGCCGCATCTCGCTCGACATTGGCTCGGTCCGCCTGACCGAGCGCTACTGCATCTCCGATCCTCCGGCCACCGAGGAGATCCTGACGATGGAGGCGGCGATCGACGACCTTCTGCCTCGGGTGGACGAGACGATGCCGGTGACGTCCACGATGCTGCTGGTGGGGCTGGGCGGCACGGTCACCACGCTGGCCGCAATTTCGCAAGGGCTGGAGCACTACGATTCGGACCTGGTGGATCGGTCCACGCTGCGCCGGGAGTCCCTCGACGCGCTCTACCGCAGCTTGGCCGGCATGACCGTGGCCGAACGCAGGCAGATCCCGCTACTGCCGGAGGGACGGGCGGACGTGATCGTCGCAGGCGCCGCAATCCTGTCCCGAATCCTGGCCCGCTGGTCCTTCCCGGAAGTGCTGGCCTCGGAGCGGGACATCCTGGACGGGCTGCTGCTGCTTCTCATGGGCCGGCTGGAAAAGCGGCGCCCGGGGTGACCGCCGTCGTAGAGCTGGCCAACCTCACGAAGCGCTTCGGCGCCGTCACCGCAGTCGACGACGTGTCGATCGCAGTCGACGCCGGCGAGGTCCTCGGCTACCTGGGGCCGAACGGCGCGGGCAAGACGACCACGATCCGCTGCCTGCTGGGCTTCGTCTACCCGACTTCTGGCCGGATCCTGGTGTTCGGCCGGGAGCTCGCCCAGGAGCGGGAGCGCATCCTTGCGGAGGTGGGTTACCTGCCGGGCGAGTTCGGCATGTGGCCCAACCTGACGGGCGCCGAGGTGCTCGATTATCTCGGCAGCCTGGCGGCCCGCCCGCCGTCCCGCCGCTCCGAGCTCTGCGACATCTTCGAGATGTCCCAGAGGGATCTGGGGAGGCAGGTGCGCTTCTACTCCCGCGGGATGAAGCAGAAGATCGGGCTGATCCAGGCATTCCAGCACGACCCGCTTCTGGTGGTGCTCGACGAACCGACCGAGGGCCTCGATCCGGTCATGCACGACCGGTTCGTCGACCTGCTGCTCCGCCACCGCAGCCGGGGCGGCACGGCGCTGCTCTCATCGCACATTCTCTCCGAGGTCGAGCTCGCCACCGATCGGGTAGCCATCATCCGGCGAGGCCGGCTGATCAAGACGGGTGTCACCGATGAGCTCACCGGGCAACGGGTCCGGCACTGCGAGCTCGAGCTGCGCGAGCCGGTGCCTCTGGCGCTGACAAGAGTCCCCGGGGTCAGCAATGTCATGGTGAACGGGACCCGGTACAAGTTCGACGTTACCGGCGACATGGGACCGCTGCTGCGGTGGATCGCTCCGGCGAACCCGGTCGACTTCGTCGCCGAGCCGGTGAGCCTCTCGGAGGCGTTCTTCGAGATCTACGAGGACAAGGCCGAGTGAACGCCGCCGTAGTAAGGCAGGCTCTCCGCCTCAGCCGCAAGACGCTGCTGGTGGCCGGGATAGGGTTTGGGGCATTCCTGTTTCTCAGCATCCTCGGGTCGTCGCTGTTCCTCGAGGAGATCACGGGTGGAGCCGGCAACGCCGAGTTCTTCGCCGAGCCTCCGAGGGCGGTGGAGGCGCTGTCCGGGGCCTCGGATTTCTTGAGCCCCATCGGGTGGCTCTCCTCGGCGATGAACCACCCGATCTCGCTGACTCTGCAGACCCTGGCCGCTCTCACCGTCGCGGCTAGCATTCCCACCGAGATAGAAAGGGGAACGCTGGACCTCATCCTGGCGCGACCCGTCAGCCGGGCGCAGTACATCGTGTCCAAGATCGCGGCCGCTGCCGGCGCGGTGGCGCTTGTTCAGGTTGCCGGCCTGGTTGCCATGCTCGTCGCGAGGAGCATGCTCGACGATCTGGAGGTCGTCTCGTTTTCCGCCGTGTTCCGGCTGTTCGCCGCTTCTTTCTGCCTCTTCCTCGCCTTCTCGATGCTGTCGTTTCTGATCTCCGCTCGTTCGAGCCTGCGGGCGCGCGCGCTGGGACTGTCGGTAGGGCTGGTGGTGGTGTCGTTCTTCCTGAACTTCCTGGGCCTTCTTTTCGACGAGGCGAGCTTCCTGCGGTACCTCAGCCCGTTCCACTACTTCTCCCCGGGAGATCACCTTTCGGGCGATGCGCCCTGGTACTACCCGGTGGTGCTGCTGGCGCTTGCCGCCGCGGCGGGAGCCGGCGCCTACCGGCTGTTCTCGACCCGGGACCTCACCCGCTAGCGAAGTACAATCCTCCGGACCAAGCCTGGAGGGGTTTTCCCGCAGGTACGCGAGCATGGTCTTCGAAGGTGGGCGGCCACCGAACCGACAGGACGTCTAACGCAACGCCCGCGCGTTGCTCCGGGAGGCAAAACAGGATGAGCAACGGCCAGAACGCCAAGCGCCAGCGTCAAAAGGAACTTCGCCGGCAGAAGATCGAGCAGGAGCGAAAGGCCGCCCAGGCGAAGAAGAGGAGGACCCAGTTCATCCTCGTGGGGCTGGCAGGTCTGGTGGTCGCGGCGATCCTGCTGCGGCCCGGCGGCGAGGACACTCCGACTCCTCAGGCCACCGTGAGTCCCGCCGACCCGTCCGACCCCAAGCCGGTCGCCGTCATGACGACCTCCTTGGGGCAATTGGAGATCGAGCTGGCGGCGGACACCTCGCCCAACGTGGTGGCCGCGTTCAGGCGCATGGCGGAGGACGGCTTCTACGACGGCTTGACCTTCCACCGCATCGTCAGGGACTTCGCCATCCAGGGGGGCGACCCGGATGGTGACGGGACCGGAGGACCCGACACCAAGACGGTGGACCCGGTCCCGGCGGGATTCCGCTACGTGAAGGGCACGGTCGCCATGGCC
This sequence comes from Actinomycetota bacterium, assembly GCA_036260105.1. Taxonomy (GTDB): domain Bacteria; phylum Actinomycetota; class CADDZG01; order JAHWKV01; family JAHWKV01; genus JAJCYE01. The sequence continues at coordinate 2,461 of DATAAN010000085.1, read as the reverse complement.
AAGTCCCCCAACGAGCCTGCCGGCACCGCGGGCAGCCAGTTCTTCATCGTCCCCTCGGACGACGCCGCCGAACGCCTGACGCCCGACTACGCAGTGCTCGGCCGCGTGATCTCCGGTATGGAGACGGTCGACAAGCTCAATGCAGTCGAGACGGAAATGTCCAACGGCGAGGACTCTAAGCCGGTGGAACCGGTTACGATTGAGAGCATCGAAATTCGGGAACCCTAAACCCTTTTGCACTCCCTTTAACCGCTGTACACTTGTGCGCCATGCCAAAACACTCTGTGCGCTTGCCGCGCCACAAAACCCCGACGATCTCGTCGATAGTCATCGGCGTTCTCGTGGTCATGCTGACCGGCCTCTCCCTCGTGTTCATCGACAAGAGCGCCTCGTTGGACGAGCCCAAAGAGATCCAGGGCCAACCGCAGGCGGCAGAGGTTATCGAGGTGGAGGAGGAGATGATCCCGCTCCACCGGGAGCCCGCGCCCCAGCCGGCTCCTGCGGCGCCGGCGGCCCCCGCCCCGGCACCAGCACCTGCTCCTGCGGCGGCGAAAGCGCCGGCTGCGGCCCCCAAGCCCCCGGCGACTGCCAAACCCGCTCCCGCCCCGGCGGCGGCCCCGGCGCCCCGTAGCACCGCGAGCATCGACCCCTACCGGGGTTTCGGAGCCTGGGTCGACATCTACGACTACGCGATCCGGGACACCATGGACATCCCCAACGCCGTCGACGTCATGGCTGCCAAAGGCGTCAAGACCCTGTACCTACAGACGAGCCGCTGGAAGGACCCGGCCGACATCGTGAACGTTGGAGCGGTCAACCAGTTCCTCGAGCTGTCGCACGCCAAAGGGATGAAGGTCGTCGGCTGGTACGTCCCCGGCTTCGGCAACCTGGACCGGGACCTCCGTCGCAGCATGGTCGTCCTGGAGCACAAGACTCCGGGTGGCCACCAGTTCGACGGGTTCGCCCCCGACATCGAGACTCGTGAGGAGGTCGGGGGCGACAACGGCCTGTACAACGCAGGGGTCGCCGAGTACTCCCGCCGCCTCCGGGCGCAGGTTCCGAATGCGGCGTTGGGCGCAATTGTCGACGATGCGAAGAACAACCTCCGAGCCCCCTCCCGCCACGCGGGCTTCCCCTGGAACGAGATTGGGGCCAACTACGACGTCGTCCTCCCGATGGCTTACTGGACCGTCACCAAAGGCAAGAGAGGCGGCTGCGGCACCCAGTACGACGCCGACGCCTACATCCGGGAGGTCATCTCGCTTACCCGCTCCTACATGGGGGTAGACAAGCCGATCCACCCCGTCGGCGGCATCGCCGACTGCGTGACCGAGGCCGAGGTCGTCGGCTACGTCGCCGCAACGAATGCCCTCGGCATCGGCGGCAGCTTCTACGACTTCGCCACCACACAGTCGAGCAGCGTCGTCATCTGGAAGCACCTCGCCGGCCTGAAGTAGGCCCCGTCCTCCATTTCTCCCAAGGCCGCCGTAGGCGGTAGGTTGTTCTATGTAGCTCCGGCGTCGCCGGACGATAGAACTTCATGGAGGAGGCCGCATGAGCAACGAAGGGGAAGGCCCGGCTCTGACCTGGGTCCGGGAGTACAACGCTCAGTTGATCTCCCAGGACGAGCTGATCAACCGGATCGTCAACCACGAGTTCAAGGAGCGCAAGGGCGTGTCCGAGCCGGAAACCGTCACCCGGGCCTTGGATTACAAGGACGACAAATACCAGCCCGGAACCTTCGACGACATCTATCGCGCCCGGGCGTACGGGCTGCTCACCAAAGGCGATATGACGGCCATCCTGGAGAAGGTGCAGGAGAGAGAGACGTCCGACACCAAGAAGGCGGTCGTAGCTACCTGCCAGTCGGCCGAATCCGCCAAGGATGCCCCCGTCGTGACCCTCAAGGCGCTTGCCGAGCCGCAGCTGATCAAAGTCGACGACCGGTACATAACGGTGCAGGTCACGCTCGCGTAGAGGGCCGGTCATGGCTGAGGCAGCGGTCGAGGAGTATCTCAAAAGTCTTGCCGAGCCGAGGCGGAGCGAGGTCCGGCAGATCCACGACTTCATCCGCCGGACGGTGTCGGACCTGGAGCCCTACATGGAGCGACAGGACATGATCGGCTACGGCCGCTACCACTACCGCTACGCCACCGGGCGGGAGGGCGAGTCCTGCATCATCGGCCTGTCGAGCCGGAAGGCGCACATCTCCGTCTATGCCATGGGCGGTGACGGCGAGCAGTACGTCGCCGAGCGCATGCGGCACCTCCTACCTAAGGCCGACATCGGCAAGAGCTGCATCCGGTTTAAAAGGCTCGAGCAAGTGGACTTCCACGGATTGGGCCAGATTCTGAAAGCGTCGAAGGAGTCGATGGAGCCGCTGCGCGTCGCTGTGGAAGGTTAACCTGGAACCAGTTGCCCCCGTAGCCCAATGGCAGGAGGCAGGGGACTTAAAATCCCC
>DATAAN010000084.1:0-7681 GCA_036260105.1 Actinomycetota bacterium | reverse complement strand
GCGGGCAGCCCGGGCAGCATTCTGACCTTCTTCGAGTACCCCGGAGCCAGCAGGGGCCGCCACGGCGCCGGCATGATTCACACCATCCAGTGGGGTGTCGACGGGCAGCAGGCGCTCGACTTCTGGGAGGAGCGCCTGACCGGGGAGGGGTTCGAGGCCGCCCGGCTGGAGGACCGGCTTCGGCTCGAGGATCCGGAGGGACTGGGCATCGAGCTGGTGGCCGACCCCGAAGGCGAGCCGGCCCTGCCGGCCGACTGGCACGAGATCCCCGCCGAGTTCGCCCTCAAGGGCTTCGCCGGCGTGCGCGTCTACGACCGGGTGCCCTCCCGGCGAGAGCAACAACTCGAGGCGGCCGGCCACCGCATCCTGGACAGCCACACCGTTCTGACCGAGACGCTCGGCTTCGAGCCTGTCGCCGGAGCGCCCGACGCGTACCGGCTGACGCAAGGCGTGCGCCGGGCTACATACCTTTACGAGCAGGCTCCGGCTGGGCGCGGGTTCCAGGGCGGCGGCTCGGTGCACCACATAGCGTGGGCGTGCAGTCGCGAGGACCAGGAGAGCTGGAGGCAGCGCATAATCGACGGCCACCTCAGCCCCACCCCGATCATCGACCGGCAGTACTTCTACTCCATCTACTTCCGGGAGCCGAGCGGCGTGCTGTTCGAGATTGCGACCATCGGCCCGGGCTTTGCCATCGACGAGCCGCTGGAGCAGCTCGGCGAGTCGCTGCAGCTCCCGCCCCAGCACGAACACATGAGGCATCTGCTGGAGGAGCGGCTGACGCCGCTTACCAACCCCCGCACCAGCCGGCCGGCGGTAAGGGAGGCCCCATGAGCGACGATCTCGGATTCGTGCACCGCTTCGTCCCCGGCGAGTCCTGGAGAACCCTCCTTCTTCTACACGGCACCGGCGGCAACGAGAACGATCTGCTACCGCTCGGACGGGCCCTGGACCCGGAGGCCGCGTTGCTGAGCCCGCGAGGCAAGGTGCTGGAGAACGGGATGCCGCGCTTCTTCCGTCGCCTGGCGATGGGGGTGTTCGACGAGGAGGATCTCAAGGCGCGTACCTTTGAGCTGGCGGAATTCGTTGACAAAGCCGTGGAGCACTACGATCTCGACAAGGAGCGGGTCGTCGCCGTCGGCTACTCGAACGGCGCCAACATCGCCGCCAGCCTGCTTCTGCTGAAGCCGGACGTGCTGGCCGGTGCGGCCCTTCTGCACGCCATGCCCCCGTTCGAGCCGGAAGAACTACCGGACCTGTCCGACAAGCCGATCCTTCTCACCGCCGGGCGCCACGACCCCATGGTGCCCGGAGACCGGGCAGAGGTGCTGGCGGACCTCTACCGCAAAGCCGGTGCCGACGCGACCCTGCAGTGGATGCCCGGCGGCCACGAGCTGACCTCGGCGGAGCTCTCGACCGCCGCACGGTGGCTGTCACAGCTGCCAGAGGCAGCCGGCAGTTGACCTTGCGCATTGGGGCGGCCGGGCTCGGGCGCTCTACCCGGGCCCGACTCACGGCGGCCGTGGCCGCGCTGGTGGCCGCCATGGCTCTCGTCGTGCCGGCACCCGCCTCCGCCGCCCCGGTATGGGCGCCGGTGGGCGAGGCAACCATTTTCCCGGGCGTCCAGACCATCACGGCGGGAATGGCGCAGTGCACGTCCAACTTCGTCTTCTTCGACAAAACCGACATCTACCTCGGCCAGGCCGCCCACTGCTCGATGCAGGGTGACCCCCTCACCGCCTCCGACCCTCTGTCGCCCACAGGGCCGGCGGGTTGTTCGACGCAGTCCCTACCCCTCGGGACGCCGATCCAGATCCAGGGTGCGACGAAGCCGGGCACGCTGGCCTACAACTCCTGGATAACTATGCAGGAGATCGATGAGACAAGACCGCACGTCTGCTCGTACAACGACTTCGCGCTGGTGCGCATCGACCCAGCCGACCACGGCCGGGTAAACCCGACCATGCCGCACTGGGGCGGGCCGACGGGCGTTGCGCTGGCCACATCGCCCGGCGAGAAGGTCGTCAGCTACGGCAACTCGGAGTTGCGCCTGGGTATACCCGAGCTGCGTCCGAAGGAGGGGATAAGCCGCGGGCAGACCGACGGCGGGTGGAACCACACCGTCTTCACCGTGACGCCCGGCATTCCGGGGGACTCCGGCAGCGGGTTCCTCGACTCGGAAGGAAAGGCATTCGGGGTGCTCAGCACTCTGGTGTTCCTCCCCCGGCCGGCGCACAACGGAGTGGGCGACGTTGCTCGCGAGCTGGCGTACGTCGGAGCCCACACCGATCTCGACGGAGTCCAGCTTGCCCTCGGGACCGAGCCGTTCAAACCGGCATCGTCCCTCGACGCAGCATTGCCGCTCCTGCCGCCGGTCCTGGATGTCATCGACATCCCGCTGGCCATCCTGAACGACCTGCTGAACCAGCTTCCCTAGAGCCCCTAGCGGGCGTTCACCGCCGCTGCCATGCGCTCCACGATCTCGGTGACGATAGCTTTCGACGTCGCAAAGTTGAAGCGAACGAACCCCTCCCCCTGCTTCCCGAAGTTCGGTCCGGGGCTGAAGGCAACCCGGGCATTGTCCAGGAAGAAGGTGTACGGGTCGGGGTTCAGCCCGAGCGCCCGGCAGTCCAGCCAGGCGAGGTAGGTCGCCTCGGGAAACGTGTAGCCGATCTGCGGCAGGTTCCGCGCGAGCAGCTCCCCGAGCAGGCGGCGGTTGCCGTCGAGGTAGGCGACAACCTCCTGCATCCAGTGTCCGCCGCTGCGGTAGGCCGCTTCGGTCGCCACTATGCCGAGGATGCTGGCTCCTCCGACGGCGTGGTGCCCGAGCGCCTGCAGCCGGGCCGCCAGCTCCGGCGACCCGCCGACTGCGTATCCGCACTTCAGCCCTCCGAAGTTCCACGCCTTGGAGGCAGCCGTGACCGTGACGGTCCGAGCGCTCACCTCCTCGGCCAGAGTGGCAAAAACGGTGTGTGTGGCGCCCGGCAGCGTGAGCGCGGAGTGCACCTCGTCGGCGATGACGAAAACGTCGTGGCGTGCCGCCACCTCGGCGATGGCCTCCAGCTCGTCGCGGCTGAATGACCGGCCCGTGGGGTTGTGGGGGTTGCAGAGGATGAAGGCCCGAGCATGGGCCAGGACGGCGTCGAGCCCGTCGAGGTCGACCTCGAACCGTCCGTTGCTGCGGACCAGTGGATTCTCGACCAGCGTCCTTCCGGTCTCCTTCACGACCGAGAAGAACGGTGGGTAAACCGGCGGTTGGATCACCACCTCGTCGCCCGGTTCGGTGAGCACCTGCAGCGCAACCTGCAGACCCCGCACGACGTCGGGCAGCACCACGATGCCATCCGGGTCGACCTGCCAGCCGTAGGTGCGGTCCGCCCAGGAGGCGATCACCTCGCCGAACCCGATGTCCCCGATAAAGCCGGGATAACCGAAGTCACTCCGGTCCAGGGACTGGCGGATGGCACGGAGGATCGGCTCGGCCGAGGGAAAGTCCATCTCGGCCACCCAGGCGGGGATGACATCCGGGGGGTAGTGCGACCACTTGGCGCTCCGCCGCCGGTGGAGGTCATCCAGCGACAGAGAGTCGAGATCCAGGCCGTTAGCGCTCAACCCTGAGACTCCGCACCGAAGTGATGCGCGGTGACACCGTGATGGACGTCCCCCCGGTGGTTGCACGGGTTGGTGTGGATCGTCGCTCGGGCAAGCCGCGGGATGGCGTGGAGCAGGCGGTGATGCGCCTCCTCGCCGATGGCATGCCCTTCGGCGACGGAGAGCTCGCAGTTGGCGACGATCTCCGCCTCGGCGTGCAGCTCGTGGCCCACCCAGCGGATGCGGACTGCGCCGACTCCTTCCACACCCGGGGAGGCGGCCAGCGTTCCCCGGACTTTGTCGACCAGCTCGGGATCGACGCTGTCCATGAGCCGCCGGTAGATGTCTCGGGCGGCGCCTCGGAGGATCACGAGGATGGCGACGGTGATGAGCAGACCGACGACCGCGTCGGCCCGGGGCCACCCGGCGGCCACTCCCGCGGCGCCGAGGACCACGGCCAGCGAGGTCAGCCCGTCCGTGCGGGCGTGCAGGCCGTCGGCCACCAGAGCCGCCGAACCGATGGCACGGCCGACCCGTATCCGGTAGAGAGCCACCAGCTCGTTGCCGGCGAAGCCCACCACCCCCGCGGCGGCCACCCACCCCACGTGGGTCATCTCCCGCGGATCGACCAGCCGCTGTACCGCCTCCCAACCGGCGAAAGCAGCGGAAGCGGCAATAGTAAGGACGATCGCTATGCCGGCCAGGTCCTCGGCACGGCCGTAGCCGTAGGTGTAGCGGTCGTTGGGCTTGCGCCGGCCGATCCAGAAGGCGATGCCGAGGGGAACCGCGGTCAGAGCATCGGCGAAGTTGTGGATGGTGTCCGCCAGGAGTGCGACCGATCCACTGATCGCCACGATGACCACCTGGATGCCGGCCGTGGCGAGGAGCGCGAGGAGCGACACCTTGATGGCCCGGATCCCCTGGGCGCTTGCCTCCAGCGCGGAGTCCACGGAGTCGGCAGCATCGTGGCTATGCCCGAACACCGAGGCAAGGAGCGCCCGCAGACCCCGGCCGTGGGAGTGGCCGGCTCCATGCCCGTGGAGATGTTCGTGGGCACCGGAGTGGGAGTGGCCGTGGTTTGGTTCGGCCTCGTCGTGCGAGTGGGAGTGGCTGCCGTGGGGATGCCCGGAGCCGTTCATCGAAAGCTCACCAGGTGGTGGTTCTTCTTCCCCCTCCGCAGCACCAGATACCGCCCGTGCAACAGGTCAGCTTCCCGCACCGCCCGGTCCACGTCGGTCTCCTTGGTGTTGTTGACGTACACCCCTCCGCCGGTGATGAACTCACGGGCGTTCTTCCGGGAGGTGGCCAGCCCCGAGTCGATCAAGAGGTCGACCAGCGGGGCACCGTCCGTCAGCGAGCTGTGCGGCAGGCTGGACGATGGCGCGTCCGCCAGCACGTCGAGAAGCTCCTGCTCGTCCAACTCGACGATCTGCTTGCCGAACAGCGCCTGGGAAGCCCGCTCCGCCTTCGCAGCCTCATCCGATCCGTGCACCAGGGCCGTCACCTCCCGAGCCAGGACCCGCTGGGCCTCCCGCCGCTGCGGCGCCTCGGAAACCGCCGTCTCCAGCCGCTGTATCTCCTTCTGCTCGAGAAACGTGAAGAACCGGAGGAACTGGCCGACCTGGGCGTCGTCGACGTTGATGAAGTGCTGGTAGAAGCGGTACGGCGTCGTCTTCGCCGGGTCCAGCCAGATGTTGCCTCCGACGCTCTTGCCCATCTTCGCCCCGCTCAAACCCTTGACGAGGGGTGAGGTGAGCCCGTACGCCTCGAACCCCTCGACCTTGCGAATGAGCTCGATCCCGTAGGTGATGTTGCCCCACTGGTCACTTCCGCCGATTTGCAGCCGGCAGCCGTGCTCCCTGAACAGGTGCAGGAAGTCGTAGGACTGCAGCAGCATGTAGGTGAACTCGGTGAACGAGATGCCCTGCTCCCGGCCCTCGAGCCGGCTCCGCACCGAGTCCCGAGCCACCATCTGGTTCACGCTGAAGTGTTTGCCGATGTCCCGCAGGAAGTCGGTGAGCCGCAATGGGCGCAGCCAGTCGGCGTTGTTTACGAGGATGGCCTGGGACGGCCCCGGAGAGAAGTCGACGATGCGCTCGGCCTGCCGCCGAATGCCCTCGATGTTGGTGTCGAGGACCTCCGGCGCCAGGAGCGTCCGCTCCGACTCCCGCCCGCTGGGATCGCCGATCAGCCCGGTGCCTCCTCCCATGACCGCGATCGGCCGGTGGCCGGCAAGCTGCATGCGCTTGAGGCCGAGCAGCTGCAGCAGGCCACCCAGGTGGAGGCTGTCGGCGGTGGGGTCAAAGCCGCAGTACAGAACGAACTGCTCCCGGGCCAGCAGCTCGCCGAGCTCGGGGTCGGTGGACTGGTGGACCAGCCCTCGCCACTGCAGCTCGGAATAGATGTCTTGAGGCACGATCGAAGGTTAACCGATGGGTACGGGGGCCCCAGGAGGCGTCTTGGGGCCGCTGGTCCAGGGGCCCGGCTCGAAGAATCGCCAGGGAAAGTCGGTGGACGCATCGACCCCCACCCGGTACGAGCTTCTCACCGGCGCCTCCAGCCGCCGCTTAGTTCCGACCCATACGCCGCCGGTCGCCAGGTCGGTTCCGTTGTCGGCCCGCGTCAGGCCGAACGCCTGGCACAGCCTGCCCGGGCCTTTAGCGAGCAGCCGCCGATCAGTCACCCCCCGCCGGACCGCCATCAACTCGAGTCCCTCCACCGGCTCCACGGCTCTCAGCAGCACCGCTCCGGCATCGCCGTCCCGGTCCGCCACGATGTTGGCGCAGTGATGCATGCCGTAGGTGAAGTAGACGTAGAGGACTCCCGGCGGACCGTACATGATGGCGCTGCGGGGAGTGCGCCGGAAGGCGTGGCTGTTGGGGTCCACCGGACCGCAGTACGCCTCGACCTCAACCAGCCGGCCGGCGACCAGACCCTCGGGCGTCGACCGGTAAAGGGTGTGGCCGACGAGGGATTTCGCGACTTCCAGGGTCGGCCGATCGAAGAAGTCCCGAGGCAGGCGGTCCAAGCTACTTCTTGGCGAGCACGTCCCGCAGTTTGTCAATTGGCAGAGTGTTGACCACCTCGGCCGCGGTAACCCAGCCCCGCTGCGCCATGCCGACGCCCAACCGCATCCGGCTGAGGTGGCCGGGGTTGTGCGAGTCGGTGTTGATGGAGAACTGAAGGCCGAACTCCTTCGCCAGGCGGAGATGGTCGTCCTTGAGGTCCAGGCGGGCGGGATTCGAGTTGACCTCCATGACCACCCGGTTTGCCGCGGCGGCCTCGAAAACTGCTGCCAGGTCGAACTCTGCCGGCTCACGGTTCCCCAGCCAGCGGCCTGTGGGGTGGCCGAAGATGTTGACGTGCGGGTTGCTCATCGCCCGGACGACGCGCCTGGTCTGCCGTTCCGGATCGAGCCCAAAGCGCCGGTGGATGCTGGCGATGACCAGGTCCACCGCCTCGAGGATCGAGTCCGGCAGTGCGAGGGTCCCCTCGGGACCGATGTCGACCTCCACTCCCTGCAGGACGGTGAAGCGGCCTGCCAGCTCCTCGTTCACGGCGGCGATCTCCTCGGCCTGCCGCACGATCGTCTCGGGGCTGTGCGACTTGACCCAGGCATCCAGGTGGTCGGTGATCGCCAGGTAGCTGCGTCCCTGCTCCATGGCGGCAAGGGCCATTTCGCGGACCGTCGCGGTGCCGTCGGAGTAGATGGTGTGGGAGTGAAGGTCCCCCCGGATGTCCGCCAGCTGGACGACCTGTGGCAACTCCCCCATCTGCGCCAGCTCGACCTCTCCCCGGTTCTCCCGCATGGTGGGGGGCGGCGTCTGCAGGCCCAGTGCGGCGTAGACCTCCTCCTCGGTGGCGCCGGCCACCTTCACGTTGTCGGACACCCGGAAGACGCCGTACTCCGAGAGCTTGTAACCCTGCTTCACCGCGATCTCCCGCACCCTAACGTTGTGCTCCTTGGAGCCCGAGAAGTACTGAAGGGCCGCGCCGTACTCGTCGGGAGCGACCACACGAAGGTCCACTTGAAGTCCCTGGTTCGTGACGACGCTCGACTTCGTCGTACCCCGGGCGGGAACGCTTCTGA
>DATAAN010000083.1:0-8681 GCA_036260105.1 Actinomycetota bacterium | reverse complement strand
GCCAAGTTCGACAAGATCAACATGCCCGACGACATCCGCAAGGAGGTCAACAAGGAGCTGGATCGCCTGGAGCGGACCAGCGCCCAGAACCCCGAGCAGGGCTACATCCGCAACTACCTGGACTGGATGGTAGAGCTGCCGTGGGACACCCGTTCCGACGACAACTTCGACATCAACGAGGCGCGAGCCGTCCTGGACGCCGACCACACCGGACTGGACGACGTGAAGGACCGGATCATCGAGTTCCTGGCCGTCAAGAAGCTGCGTGACCAGCGCGGCATGGGAGCGGTTCAGGGCCGGGGCCTGGGCGCCATCATCACGCTGGTCGGCCCTCCGGGAGTCGGCAAAACCTCTCTCGGTGAGTCGGTTGCACGTGCGATGGGCCGCAAGTTCGCCCGGGTGTCGCTCGGCGGCATCCACGACGAGGCGGACATCCGGGGCCACCGCCGGACCTACGTCGGCGCACTGCCGGGCCGCATCGTGCGGGCCCTGAAGGACGCCGGCACCAAGAACCCGGTGATCATGCTGGACGAGATCGACAAGGTCGGTGCGGACTGGCGGGGCGACCCGGCGTCGGCGCTGCTCGAGGTACTGGACCCGGCGCAGAACCACTCGTTCCGGGACCACTACCTGGAGGTGGACCTGGACCTGTCCGAGGTGCTGTTCATCCCGACCGCCAACGTCGAGGAGACGATCCCCGGCCCGCTGCGTGACCGGATGGAGATCGTTCGGCTGGACGGCTACACCGAGCAGGAGAAGCTCGGTATCGCCAAGAACCACCTGATGGCCCGCCAGATCGAGCGCAACGGCCTGTCCGAGGGCGAGGTCGTCCTCACCGACGAGGCTCTGCTCAAGGTGATCGGGGACTACACCCGGGAGGCCGGAGTGCGGAACCTCGAGCGGGAGATCGGCAAGGTGCTGCGCAAGGCGGCGACCAAGATCGCTGCCGGCCAGGTGCAGACGCCCCTCACGATCGACGCCGAGCAGATACGCGAGTACCTCGGTCGCCGCAAGTTCCACTTCGAGGCGGCGGAGCGGACCGGCGTGCCCGGTGTCTCCACCGGCCTGGCGGTCACGGGCACCGGCGGTGACGTGCTGTTCATCGAGGCCACCGAGATGGAGGGCAAGCCGGGCCTGACGCTCACCGGTCAGCTGGGCGACGTGATGAAGGAGTCGGCGCAGATCGCGCTCTCCTACGTCCGCAGCCACGCCGAGGAGCTCGGCATCGCGGGGACCTTCGAGAACCGCAGCTTCCACCTGCACGTTCCGGCGGGAGCGGTGCCGAAGGACGGTCCGTCGGCCGGTACGGCGATGACCACCGCACTGGTCAGCCTGCTGACCGGGCGCCCGGTGAAGGACACGGTCGCCATGACCGGCGAGGTGACGCTGCAGGGCAACGTGCTGCCGATCGGCGGCGTGAAGCAGAAGCTGCTGGCGGCCCACCGGGCGGGCATGAAGGACGTGATCCTTCCCTACCGCAACGAGGCCGACCTGGACGACGTGCCGGAGAGCGTTCTCTCCGAGATGAAAGTCCACCTGGCGAAGCGGATCACCGAGGTGCTGGCGATAGCGCTGGAGCCGAAGGAGACGCTGGCGATCGAAGCGGCGTAACCAGCAGCAAACGAAAGATCCCCGGCCGTACTGGGAGCGGCCGGGGATCTTTCGCGTCGGTGCTAGAGCGGCCCGGAACCGTTGGCCGACCTCCAGACGTCGAGGACGCCGCGGGTTACCTGGGCGGCGTCTTGCCGGTCGAAGATCAGCGAGACATGGGTCGCCCCCTCGATGACCCGCTGGGTGGCGTTCGGAGAAAGCTCGGTCATCTCCTCCTGGAGCTCGAGCCAGTCCTCAGGCTGTTCTCCGGCGGTTATGACCATCAACGGAAAGTCGCCGGCGGCGCCGAGCGGCCGCACCTGCCGATGGACGCTGCGCACCGCGTCGTTCTCGTACCGCTGGCTGTGAAAGAGGGCGGGGGAGGACCATATCGCTTTCAATTGGCCCCGCTCGACGGGGGGCAGGCCGCCGAAGTCGAATGTTCCGCCGAGGTCGAAGTAGAGGCGCCATATCCCCAGCCGGGCCATGGGAGCGAAGCTCTTCTGGAAGCTGCGATAGCTTTCGTGCTCGTCCTCCGCCCCTTCTTGCCGCTCGAACTGTTCGGGGTGTGCCGCATCCAGGAGCACCATTCCCGCCACCCGTTCGGGATAACGGTCGGCGAACATGCGGGCGTAGAGGCCGCCCAGCGAGTGCCCGACCAGCACATATGGACCGGGTTCCTGCGCCCGATCGAGCAGCTCGGCCAGCTGACCGGCTATCTCCCGGGCGTCCTGTGGCTCGCTCACAGGGTCGCTCCAGCCCCTGCCCGGGCGGTCGTAGGAGCAGACCCGTACCTGTTCGGATAGGCCTCGCTGGATCCAGCCCCATCCCGGAGAAGCTCCTCCCGACAGGGCTTCCAGGACGACAGTCGGAGCTCCCGACCCGCTGCAGTTGAGATGCATCCGTCTGCCGTCCGCCAGTTCGACCAGCGCACCGGGTGCTTCGTACCGTCGGAGGTCGACGGCTGCGCCGATGCTCTCGTAGGTTCCCCCGAGGCCGATCAGCGCGGTCAGAGACAATGCCGCACCGGCGGCCACCTTGCGCCACCGGGTCAAGCGGCGGCGGGACCGATGCCACAGCCAGGCCGCCGTCGCGACCAGGACGGGGGGCCAGATCCAGTGGACCAGCTCGAACGATCCAATGCCTCCGGTTTCCACCCCAGTCCTTTCACGCCTAAACGCTTTGGCGGGAGTCTATGCTCGGCCGGTTGGGCAGTGGGCGGAACCGCTCTTACTTCAACGCAAGTGACGTTACGGCTCCAGATTTTCCTGCCGGCACCCGGCGCTTGTCTGGTGCCTCGCCGCGCAACCCGGACGCCGCCAAAATGCCCGGCCCAGTGCTTCCGCCTGCGTGGCGGCGGATCATCTGCTGGCCGCCGAACTTGGGCGATGCTCATCAAGAAAATAGGTACATTTTCCCCTGGCGCAACGTCCTTCGAAGTGAAAGCATCCTCCAGTTATCTGGTCTGCTGACTCGGAGGAATTCAAATGTCGCACCGGCTCCGCCGCCTTGTTACCGCCCCGCTCTTGCTCGCACTCACGGGAATTCTGATGCTGGGCGGCGCCGTCGCCTACGCCATCGTGAGCAGTGACTCGCGCCTTGCCGATGACGGCGCGGTCAACGCCGGCAAGGACGTTCACTCGCACGGGGCGGGCGCCCAGCACGGACCCAGCGAGAACCACCTGCCCCCGGTACAGAAAAACGTCGACCTGATCGGTTTCACCGATCTGTTCGCCGGAGGAGAGCAGCCCGGACGCATCGGCGACGTGTCGGCCAAGGGCAACTTCGCTTACCTGACGAAGTACTGGGAGCCCGAATGCGACCGGGGTGGCATTCAGGTGGTCGACATCTCCGATCCCGCCAAGCCGAAGGCGGCGAGCTACATCCCGAGCCACCTCGGTACCTTCGCCGGCGAAGGATCGCAAGTAGTCAGCCTCGACACCAAGTCGTTCAAAGGTGACGTGCTCATCTACCAGAACGAGATCTGCCCGGACGCCCGCGTCGGCATCGGGGGAGTGACCCTGGTGGATGTCACCAATCCCCTAAAGCCCAAGAAGCTGGTGGAGGGTTTCGGGGACTTCACGGTCAAGGGCCAGAGCCAGAGTCACGCCAACCAGGTGCACTCGGCGTTCGGGTGGGTCAACACCGAAACCGGGCGCGCCTACGTCGTCATGACCGACGACGAGGAGGCAACCGACACCGACATCATCGACATCACCAACCCGAGCCGCCCGACGTTCGTCGCGGAGTACGACTTCGCCCCTGAGTCCCGGCAGCCGCTGGGCGCAGTTCACGGCGACGCGGTGTTCATCCACGACGAGATCGTCAAGAAGATCAACGGCCGCTACATCGGCCTTCTGTCCTACTGGGACGGCGGCTACATCCAGGTGGACCTGACCGACCCGACCAAACCGAAGTACATCGGAGACACCGAGTTCGCTGCCGTGGACCCCGTGCTTCTCAAGCGGACCGGCACCAGCCTCTCTCCCGAGGGCAACGCCCATGAGGCCGAGTTCACCCGTGACAACCGCTACTTCGTGGCCACCGACGAGGATTTCGACCCTTACCGAGTGACCGCAACGATCACCGACGGGCCCTTCGGAGGCTCAACCTTCACGGCGGTCCAGGGATCAGCCACTCCGCCGATCGACGAGGACACCTTCTTGAAGGGCGACACCCGAGGGGTCGGGCTGGCTTGTGAGGCCGGCACGATCCCGGCGCCGGACGCCGAGCACCGCATCGCAGTGATCGAGCGAGGGGTCTGCGACTTCCAGGTGAAAATCCAGAATGTCGAGGTCGCCGGTTACGTGGGGGCGATCGTTTTCAACCGCACCGGTGTGGACGGCTGCGAGACGCTGATCAACATGCTCACCGAGAACAACATCCCGGCCATGTTCGTATCCCGGACGGATGGATTCCGCATCCTCGGAGCGTCGCTCGACGGATACACCTGCTCGGAGGACGGCACCGGCACGACCGCCCCGGGCGCGGGGACCGACGGATCCAGCGTGGACGTAAAGGCAATCTTCGACGGCTGGGGCTACATCCACCTGTTCGATGCGGCCACGTTCAAGGACCTGGACCAGTTCGCGATCCCGGAGGCCCACGATCCGGCGTACGCACAGAAGTTCGGTGATCTGTCGGTGCACGAGGTCACGACCGACCCGGACAAGGACCTCACCTACTCGGCTTACTACGCCGGAGGTCTGAGGGTGCTGAGCCACGCCGGTGGCAAGCTTCGTGAGGTCGGAGCTTTCATCGCCGGCCCGGGCATGACGACGACCAGCGGCCAGCAGGTGACCCAGCACGGCAACAACTTCTGGGGGATCGAGGTGCACAAGCACCCGAACGGACAGAAGTACGTGCTGGCGTCCGACCGGGATTCGGGCCTCTGGATCTTCCAGCCCAAGGCGGGCGGGTAGCTCTCAGCCGGTCCCGGCTGCGGAGGGCCGCTAGCGCGCGGTAGCGGTGTCGGCGAGGTCGGGCTGCTGCCCGGCCTCAGCCAGCACCCGGCGAAGGGCTCGTGCCAGGACGTCGGCCTCCTCCGGCGTCAGGTGGCGGGCGAAGTACTCGTCGATGCCCTCTGCTGCCACGGGGCGGGCCACCTTCAGGACGGCCATTCCCCTGCTCGTGAAGGCGGCGAAGCATACCCGTCCGTCGTGGTCGCAGGAGTGGCGCTGAACGAGTCCCGCTCGCTCCATCCGGTCGACTAGACGCGTCACACCGCTCTTGCTCAACATCACGGAGTCGGCGAGCTGCTTCATCGACATGCGGCCGTCGGACGTGGAGCTCAGCTGCGCGAGCACCTCGTACCAGGTGAGCTGGATGCCGACCCGGTCCTGAAGCATGCGATCGAGGCGGTCGACGACCACCGAGCAGCTCTTGAGAAAGACCGGGAATGCCATACGCGCCGCATCGTTCGCCCCACCGGACATGAAGCAACTATATTCCTCCAATAGTTGCGGGTGCAACGAAATATCTTCGCTATCCCTAGCGCGGGTGGGATGCTGGAAGGGACGATGAGTGTCTTTGCCCATGCGGTCGCCTCCTTCGACCCGACATCCCACTCGGTTCTGCTCTGGACGCGCCTCAGCGGCGCGACTGAAGCCCGGTGGGAGATGGCGACCGACCCAGGCTTCCGGCGGGTGGTTGCCTCCGGAGTCCACAACACCGGTCCTGAACGCGACTTCACGATCGCGGTGGACGTGGGTGATCTCAAAGCCGGGACCAGCTACTGGTACCGGTTCGAGTCAGGGGAGGAGCGGTCTCCCATCGGCCGCACCCGGACGCTTCCCGAGGGCGACGTCGCCTCCTTCACTGTCGGGCTGGTGACGTGCGCCCGCTACTCCGTGGCTCCTCTGACCGTCTACCGGGCGGTCGCACTGGCCGACGTGGATCTCGTCGTCCACCTCGGGGACTACATGTACGACGACCCCGGCGAGCGCAGCCCGCGCCGGCACAACCCCCGCCGTCACACCGTGACGCTCGACGACTACCGGGCCCGGCTCGCCCAGGTCAGGCTGGACCCGGACTGCCAGGCGCTGCACCTGCGCCACCCCATGGCGTTCGTCTGGGACGATCACGACTTCGTTGACAACGCCTGGCTCGGGGGCGCAAAGGACCACGACCAGGAGAAGGACGGTCCCTGGCCCGAGCGCCGGGATGCCGCCGTGCAGGCGCATAGGGAGTGGGTCCCGTGGCGGAGCGAGGAAACCTGGGAGTCCCTGCGCATCTACCGCTCCCTGGAGGTGGGCAACCTAGTCGAGGTTCTGCTGGTGGACTCCCGGCTCGTCGGGCGTGACCGGCAGGCTTCCCTACCCGGCGGCAAGCCCGTCGACGACCCGTCGAAGTCGCTCCTGGGCAAGCGCCAGTGGGAGTGGCTGGAGAGCCGCCTCACCGGTGACAGCAAGAGGTGGGCGGTGGTCGCCAACGGCGTGGTCGTCAACTCCATCCCGCTCTGGGTTCCCTTCGCCAGGATCTTCAACCCGCTGCTACCCGGTGGATACATCGCCCGGGGCGGTTCCCTGGTGCTTCGGGACGACCAATGGGACGGGTACATCGCCGAGCGCGACCGGCTGGTCGGGCTGCTCGAGCGGCGGCCGGCGGGCAGCGGAACGATTCTGGTGTCCGGGGACGTGCACTCATCGTGGGCTTTTGAGGGGCCATCCCGCCGGAACGGGGTGGCGCGTGCCGTAGAGGTGGTTGTCCCGGCGGTCTCCTCGGCACCGATGGGCCGGACCCGGCCTCCCGGCCTCTGGCAGGTGGTCGACCGCACGGTGGCCGACATGGAGCATGTGCGGTGGGTCGACGTCACCTCCAACGGGTTCGCCACCCTGCACCTCAGCCCCGATGAGGTGCGGTCGACCTGGTGGTTCGTAAACCCGTTCGACGCAGACCCGGCTCCCAACTGCGAGGCGGGGATCGCGCTCCGGACCCGGCGGAACGGCGCCGCGGCACGCTGGGAGCCATTCGAGCCGGATGGGTTGCCGGAGGAGGTTTCCGGCGACGGGACCGGGACGGCCGAGGCCCAGTTGGACGGCCTGCCGCCCCGGCCGGTCGACATTGCCCGTATGCACAGGTGGCACCTCAGGCGTGAGCTCTGCTTCGTGGCTGCCCTTCTGGGGGCCGTAGCTTCGTTGGTGATGGGGTTGGCCTGGTTGGGCCGGAAGCTGGCCCGGCTCCTTTAGCCGCCGGCCGGCCGGGACCAGGGGCGGCGGGCGCACCGCTGCGGCCGGGTTGGGTCGCCGGTGTAGGTGTGGGCGGTCTTCTCGAACGGCTGGCCGCAACCCCTGGAGGTGAGGCTATTCCAGGGCCCGCCTTGTATCCGGGCCCAGGCGACGCCGGCAGTGAGGTAGGTGAGGTAGAAGCCCAGCTCTCCGACCGCCGCGACGGTCCTGCTGTGAACCGCCTCGTGCCGGGCCAGCGCGTCGGACAGGCATCGGCCTTCCCCGAAGCAGCGTGCATGGCACCAGCCGACCGCACCGAGGGCGAGTGCGCTGCCGCCGGGCGCCACGTCGACGAACAGCATGCCCCTGCGGAAGTCGACCGGGCGACCTCTTAGCAGAGTCGCCATCACCGCCAACACACCGGCGGTCGTGGCAATAGGGGAACGAAGCCACTTGACCAGCAAGCTCGCCGCCCATGCCCCGCGGCGGTCAGCATCGTCCAGAGGCGGGGTGGCAACCGCGCCGAGCAGGCCGGATGCAAGGCTGACGCCGGTAGCCCACGCCGGCTGCCGCGCCTCCGCCACGCCGGCCACATCGAGCAAGGCTGCCCACTCGACGAAGGCGAGCGGTCCGCCGACGACGCCGGCCAGCACCCACAGCTGGAACTCGTCCGAGGTGACGACCCGGTTGCTGCGCGCTCCCAGGATGCCCAGAACACCGCCCGTTACGGCGGCCAGCAGGATTGCGGCGGTCAAAGCCGGGCTATCGGGATAGGGGTGTAGCGGGGGCCGCGCCGAGGCGCGGTCACCCCCGACAGCTCCAGAAGCCGCAAAGCCCGCGCCCGGCAGCCCCGATACGGCTCCAGAAGCTCGAGCATTCGGTTATCGTCGCCGCGGGGTTCGCCGGCCAGGGTCCAGCTCACGAGGTGCGGAAGGTGCAGGTCGCCGACGCTGACCGCGTCGACGTCACCGAGCGCCACTCGTGCCACCTCGGCGGCGGTCCACTGTCCGACTCCCGGGATCTTCACCATCAGCGCCTTGAGCTCCTCGGGTTCCATGGTGGGTGCGGCGTTCAGCTTGCCGGCCAGGGCGGTCACCCTGAGCAGTGTGTCGGCCCTCCTCTTCTCCACGCCGAAGGGGTGGTAGTCGTAGTACCCCAGGCGGCTGAGCACGGCGGGGTCCGGCGGCAGCATGAGGTTGCCGGGTCCGGGAGCCGGGTCGGAGTACCGCAAGACGAGGCGGCGGTAGGTTCGCCAGGCGTCGATGCCCCTCACCTTCTGCTCAAGAATCGAGCACACGAGGGCTTCCACCACTGCTCCGCTGGCTCCGAAGCGCAGTCCGGGATGCCGGCCGTGCATCTGGCGGAGAAACTGATGCCGGGGCCGGAAGTCCTGTGGGTTGTCGTCGAGTCCGACCAGCTGTGGCG
>DATAAN010000082.1:0-16264 GCA_036260105.1 Actinomycetota bacterium | reverse complement strand
GGGATCCGATGCCGCGGCCAACGCCGGTCCGCTCGTGGCCGTCCCGGCGGCCAGCCTGTGGCCGGTAGGACTGGCCTTCGGCGCCGGCACCTTAGCCGCCGGCCTCGTGCTGGGCCCGTGGCTCGCCGCCCCGGGCGCCATCGTGCTGGCGATGTCGGTGATCGGGATCGCCCTCAAGGGGCGCGACTACCCAAGCTGAAGCGCCACCCGGCGCCTCTCCGGCGCAGCGGATTTCGGTGCTGGAAACCATTCCGGTTTCGGGGGACACTGATCTCCCCGTGAACTACTCGCATTTCGAGCCGCGCGACCCCCGCCTCGACCAGACGGCCCTGCTGTATCCCGAGTATCCGGAGCAGTATCCGGCGGCTCCGCCGCCCCGCCGGCGCCCCTACTGGAGACGCCGCCTCCTGGCCGGAGTGAGCCTCCTGCTCCTTCTAGCGATCGTCGGGGCGGTTGCCGGCGCGTTCTATTTCAACTCCCGCCTGTCCGAGGTGCGGCGTGTCTCCCCCGCCGGCCTGGCGCAGGTGCCCGGGGGAGCGATGACCGTCCTGATGGTTGGATCGGACAGCCGGGCCGACCTGGTGCCGGGGCAGGAGCACCGGTTCGGCAGCGGCACGCAGGTCTCCGGCAAGCGCAGCGACGCGATCATGCTCCTCCGCACCGACCCCGGAACCGGCCAGGCCGCCGTGCTGTCGATACCGCGGGACCTGTGGGTACCGATCGCTGGCACCGGCAAGAGCAACCGCATCAACACCGCCTACGCCGGCGGCCCCGACCGTATGGTGAACACCATCACCTCGGCCCTTGGGATACCGATCGAGCACTACGTCGAGGTCAACTTCGACGGCTTTCGGGGCATCGTCGACGCCATCGGCGGCCTGAACGTGTACTTCCCCGCGCCGGCCCGGGACATCCTCGCGGAGCTCAACGTGCCGGCCGCCGGCTGCGTGCACCTGGACGGAGAGCAGGGCCTGGCCTATGTCCGGAGCCGGCACTACGAGTTCCTGGAGAACGGCCGCTGGAAGGCCGATCCGACCAGCGACCACGGCCGCATCCAGCGCCAGCAGGACTTCATCCGCCGCATGGTCAAGAAGTCCATCACCCAGGGGGTGCGCAACCCGCTCACCGCCGGCAAGCTGATGGACTCGTTCGTGCGGGACGTCGTGGTCGACGACGGGCTCGGCACGCTTGACCTGGCCCGGCTCGGCATGACGTTCCGGGCGCTCGGGTCCGACGGCATCGAGATGCTCACGATCCCCACCACCGGCGCCCGCATCAACGGCAACTCGGTGCTGAAGATGAAAGAGCCGGAGGCCGGCCAGGTGATCAGCCGGTTCCTGAACCCGCCGCCGAAGGTCGAGGCGCCTCCCCCGGAGGCCGTCTCCCCCGCCGACGTGCGGGTGCAGGTTCTGAACGGTTCGGGCCGCGCAGGCGAAGCCGGGGAGGCATCGAGCAAGCTGAGCGGCATCGGATTCCGGCAGGCCGGTACCGGCGACGCCGCCCCCCGCAGCGGCGCCAGCCTCCTTCGCTTCCCTCCTGGAGCGGAAGCGAAAGCCGCCCTGGTCCAGGGCTACGTGGGCGGGCCGGTGGAGCTCAAGACCGACCCGTCGATAAAGGGGGCCGACGTGGTGTTGACCACCGGCCGGGCCTTCACCGGGATCGGGAGCTCCCCGGCGGCAGCCCCGGCTGCCCCAGCAGCCCCTCCCCC
Source organism: Actinomycetota bacterium (assembly GCA_036260105.1). Taxonomy (GTDB): domain Bacteria; phylum Actinomycetota; class CADDZG01; order JAHWKV01; family JAHWKV01; genus JAJCYE01. The sequence goes on along the minus strand of DATAAN010000082.1, from coordinate 14,556 downwards.
GCCGGCCAATCCGGCTGCGGAGTGCTTCGCCTGAGCCGGGCCGGCAACGGCCTCTGAACCATGCAGGTGATCGAGCTCACCAAGGATCACCACGACTGGGCTCGGGAGCTGCTCGCCTCCCACATGGGCAGTCCGGCAGTCGCGTTGCGGGGCCGTCTCTACGACCCGCTCGCTCACCCGGGTTTCGTCGCGCTCGCCAAAGGGCTCAAGCGAGGACTCCTCACCTACGTCCCGGGCGACTCCTGGTGGGAGATTCTCACCCTCCACGCAACCAGCCAATGGCAGGGGACGGGGTCCGCCCTGATCGAGGCCATGGCCGCCGCGGCAAGACGAAAGGGCATTCGGTGGCTGAGGGTCACCACGACCAACGACAACGTCGATGCCCTTCGCTTCTACCAGAAGCGCCAATTCCGCCTGGTCGACCTCCGGACCGGCGCGGTCGACCGATCACGTGCGCTGAAGCCGGAGATCCCGTCCACCGGCGCCTACGGGATACCGATCCGCGACGAGTTGGAGCTGGAAAGGGAGCTGGCCTGAGCTAACGACCCGCCTGCCGCCTGCCGCTCCAGGCGCAGGTGGAAATCCCTAGCCGGCCGGCATCGGAAGCTACCGGCAGTGTCAGGCCTTCTCCGGCTCCACCGTCTCGAATGAGCCGTCGGACGTCCGCACGATGACGTGGCCGTGGGCATGCCGGGCGGCGCCACGGTTCTTGAGCTGCCGGCATATCCGGTAGGTGACGATGCCGGACACGAGCGGCAGAGCCAGAAGCAGCACCTGAAGGCTCCGGGTCACCAACTCCAGGGGCAGGTTGAACAAGCCGGCGATCACGTCGTTGCCTCCGGCGACGAACAGCACGGCGTAGAAGGCGAGGCCCGCCACTCCAATGGCAGTCCTTACCGGCACGTCGCTCGGGCGGTTGAGCAGGTTGTGCGCCTCCCTGTCCTTCGTAATGAACTTCGACTCGATCCACGGCCATGCGTAAAGGATGTTGAAGGTCAGCCCCGGGATGAGAAGCCCCGGAAAGAACGGGTTGGGGATGGTGAGGCCGAACGCTCTTACCTCCCAAGGCGGCATAAGCCGCAGTCCCCCCTCCAGCCACCCCAGGTACCAGTCCGGCTGGGCTCCGGCCGACACCTTCGCCGGGTCGAACGGGCCGTAGACCCAGATCGGGTTGATCTGGAACAGGCCGGCGAGCAGGCAGACCGTCGCAGCCGTCAGGAAGAACAGCGCCGTTGCCTTGATGGCGTAAGTCGGCCACATCCGCGTGCCGACGATCTTGGTCTCGCTGCGCAGGGGGCCGGCGAACTGGGTGTGCTTCTGCCGCCACACCATCGCAAGGTGCAGCCCGAGCAGCATGCCGATTGCGCCCGGGATGAGAAGGATATGGATGACGTAGAGGCGGGAGATGATGTTGCCGAACGGGAACTCTCCCCCGAAGACGAGAAACGCCAGCCAGGTGCCGACCACCGGGATGGACAGGGCAACGGAGTAGCCGATGCGAAGGCCGGTGCCGGACAGCAGGTCGTCGGGAAGGCTGTAGCCGCTGAACCCCGCCAGCAGCGCCAGCGTGAGAAGCGTAAGTCCGACGATCCAGTTCAGCTCACGGGGCTTGCGAAAGGCGCCGGTGAAGAAAACCCGCATCATGTGCACCACGATCACGGCGACGAACAGCAGCGCCGACCAGTGGTGGATCTGCCGCATGACCAGCCCCGACCGGACCTCGAAGCTGATGTTGAGGAGCGACTCGTACGCCTGGGACATGTGCTGCCCCCGCAAGGGGGCGTAGCTGCCGTTGTAGACGACCTCGCGCGCCGAAGGCGAGAAGAAGAACGTCAAGAAGATGCCGGTCCCTACCAGGATCAGGAACAGGTACATGGCGATCTCGCCGAGGAGGAACGACCAGTGGTCGGGAAATATCCGGCGCAGGGTCGCCTTGGAGAAGCCGGAGATGCGGAGCCGCTCGTCCATCCACCGGACGACCTTGGGAACGATCACTGCGGCATGTTCCAGAAGGCCGGGCCGACCGGCTCGGAGAAGTCGCCCTTGGCCACGACGAAGCCCTCGTCGTCAACCTCGATCGGCAGCTGCGGCAGCGCCCTGGTGGCCGGGCCGGCGATGGGCTTGGCGCCGTTGAGCACGTCGAACGTCGACTGATGGCAGGGACAGAAGAGGTCATGGGTGGCTACCCGGTAGAGGCCGACCGGGCAGCCGGCGTGGGTGCATATCTTCGAGTAGGCAATCAGGCCGTCGGCCGTCCAGTCCTCCCGTCCCGGCACCGGGCGGACGACCGACGGGTCCAGGCGAATGAGCACGGTCTGGGAGTCGGCCTGGTCCGTCTGGCCCTCGGGAAAGACGGTAAGGATGCCCTCGACCGCCAGGTCTGCCGCCCGGACCGGCTGTCCGTCCTCCCGTACCATGCGGCTCCCCCGGCGCCACGCGGTGCGCAGCAGCGAGGTGCCGGGACTCGGCCCGAGCGACCGGATGGGGAAAACGAGCGCCAGGCCCATCGCCCCGGCGGCTGCTCCCAGCATGCGGAACAGGAACTTGCGGCGGCCAAAGGACTCCTCCCAGCCCTCCTCGACTACCTCGGCGACCTCACGCTCGGCCCCTGGGCGCGGTGGGTCGGCGTAGTCCCCGACTTCCGGCCCTGAGGGGAGCAGCTTCGCCGCCCACTCCGCCAGGCCCCAGCCAAGTCCGGCAAGGGCGAGGAAGAGGAGTAACCCCTCTGCCTGGACCTGCCCGCCCGACACGTAGACCGCAGCCAGCGACAGGCCGGCCAGCGCGCTGATCGCGAACGCGACGGCGATCCGCCGGACCGCCCTCTTCTCTTCGATTTCTGTAACCGTCATTCCTTCTCACCGATCCGGCGGCACACCAGGATCAAAAAGCCCACGCCGACCAGCCACACGACGAACCCCTCGGCGATCGGTCCGATCCGGCCCATCGACAAGCCGCCCGGGTCGCCGCTCCCCCGAAGATAGACTAGATAGCGGGCGATCGAGTCCGCCTCCTCCTCGCTGATGGTCCGCTCCTCGAAGACCGGCATGGTCCCCGGCCCGATGCGCATGGCCTCCACCAGCTCCACCGGCGTCGCCTTGTGCAGCTGAGGAGCCTCCAACCCCGCCCCGACGGCTCCCCCGGCTCCGGCCGAGCTGTGGCAGGCTGCGCAGTTCTCCGAGTACAGCTGCTGCCCCTCCACCAGGTCGCCGCGGCCAAGGTCGACCTCGGGGATGTCGGGACCGGGGCCGAGCGACGCCACGTAGGCGCTGATCTGAGCGATCTGGTCCGGGTCGAAGGCGGCGGGCTTGCGGATGGGCTGGTGGTTCGGGTCGTCGAGCGGCATCCGCCCCGTGCTCAGCATGAAGTGCGCACCAGCGGCGCCCGACCCGACGACCGACGGCCCAAGATTGGTCCCCTTGCCGTCGACGCCGTGGCAGCTGGAGCACGAGTTCTCGAAAAGGGTCCGTCCCTCCTCGACATCCGACGGCGACGGGGTGGCAGCATGTGCAGTGCCGAGCAGAGGGAGTAGCCAGGCGGCGCCGGCGAGCACGGCGAGGATCCTGCGGCGCCTGCTCAACGAACGAAGAAGATCGTCACGAACAGCAGGATCCAGACCACGTCGACGAAGTGCCAGTAGAGGCTGATCGACTCGACGGCCCCGGCGTCGACCCTGCCGGAACGCCGGATGAAAGCGATGAGGAGCGCCATGGCGGCCATTCCGCCGAGGACGTGCAGGCCGTGGAAGCCGGTCATCAGGTAAAAAAGTGAACCGAACGGGTGGGACGAGATGGAGAACTCCAGGCTCGACCACTCGTACGCCTGGTTGGCGATGAAGAGGGCGGCGAGCAGGAGCGTGACGGCGGTCCAGCGAACGACCCCGCGTGCATCGTGGCGCATACCGGCCCGCCCGGCACGGTGGATGGTGACGCTGGAGGCGATGAGGACGAGGGTGAACAGAATGCCGAGGGTGGTCTCCAGGTGGACACCCTCGCCGGGCCACGGGTCCGAATGCTCCCGAAGTGTGAAGTAGGCGGCGAACAGGCCGCCGAAGAACATGACCTCCGACCCCAGCCAGATGACCATACCGGCGGTGGTAAGAGAGGGCCGCCGCGCAGCCCTGTCCACTACCTCAGCCGAAGTCAACTTGCTTGCCAGCCACCTTTCATGCCGCGACCTACGCTTGCACGGTAACCGAAGTTCTGTTTGGTCGCCACAGCATCGGTCCGCCGGCAATGGTGCTGCTGGGATGCCGGGCTAAGAACGGCCGATCCCTCACGCCGATGGACCGGCTCACCCCATCTGCCGAAGCAGGAAGTAGACGGCGAACAGGATGAGCATCCAGCCGAAAGCCTTCTTGAGGCGCGAGGGGTCGATGCGATGGGCCAGCTCGGCGCCGACAAAAGAGGCGGGAATCGATCCCATCGCAAATGCGGCGGCGACCGGCCAGGCGACGTGACCCAACGAGGTGTGCGTGATCAACGTCGGCACCGCCAGGGCTGCGATCACCGCGAGACTGGTTCCCGTGGATTCAGGCATGGAAAGGCCGAGGACCAGCAGGAAAAGCGGCACTAGGAGAAACCCGCCGCCATTGGCCAGCAACCCGGTGAGGAAGCCGACGCCGGCAACGGCGAATACCACCAGCCAGCCGGACTTCCGCCTTTTCTCGGCCCTGGCGACGGCGGCGTCGTCGAGGGGACGCAGGACCCGGATGCCGACGACGGCCAGCACCACACCCGACGCAATCAGGAGGCGGCGCCCGCCGACGACATCGGAGAGCAGGGAACCGACGATCGCAGCGGGAAGTCCTCCAGCGATCGACAGGCGGGCGACCCGCCAGTCCACCTTTTTCCGGCGGGCGTATCCGGCAAGGCCGGAGAAGGCCGAGCCAAGCGTGGCCGGCAGCGGCGAGGCTATGGCCAGCAGCGGCGGTACGCCGAGGAGCGACAGAACCGGAGTAGCAAGAGCAGAGCCGCCGACCCCGAAGAGTCCGAACAGGACGCCGACCGCCGCTCCGGCAACGGCCATCCACGGCAGTGGAAGCACCCTCAGGCCTCCGCGACCAGCGTGAGCCGGGGCCTCGCCGGCTTGGCCGCGTCCTGCGACCACTCCGAAACGAAGGCGTGCCGATCACCCCGGATGATCGTGTCCCGGTGCTCGAGCGGGCGCTCGCCCAGCCAGGTCTTCCGGACTATCGAGAAGGCGGCTGTCCCGTTGGGCATCTGCAGCAGCTTCGCAACACTCGGGATGGGGACGATCGGGTGGATGACCTCTGTTCCTCGCGTTGCCACGATGCCCGCCTTCTCGCTCAGCTCGGCGTAGAGGGCGGTATGGCTGAAGTCCGTGTCCATGACCGGAGCAGCAATCTGGGCCGGAATCCACAAGCGGTCGATGGCGAGCGGCACCCCACCGGCCAGGCGCAGCCTTTCGAGATAGAAAAGCGGTTCGTCGGGTTCGACCTCGAGCTCAGCCGCCATGACGGCGTCGGTGCGCAACTCGCGGCTCCGCACGACGCTGACCTGCTCGACACCCTGGCTCTCGATCGCCTGGAACAGGCTGTACGCCGTCCCCAGCGGCTGGCGGAACTGGGCGTCGCGTACGAAGGTTCCCCTCCCGCGCCTCCGGTCCAGAGCGAAGGACTCGCCGAGGCGCCGGACCGCTTCCCGCACGGTCTGCCTTCCGACCTCGTAGGTCGCCATGAGCTCCTGATCGGTCGGGAGGCGTTGGGCAAACGCTCCGGCGGCCATTCTGCGGGTCAGTTCGTCGAATAGCTGAGCCCACAGCGGCATCGGGCTATCGCGGTCCAGCGGACGGGGATCGACGGCACTTGCGGTACCGGTGCTGCGCAGGATCTCTTCGTCTTTATCCATGAATACATAGTACAGTTATTCGAATGTTCGAACATTCGATTTTACGATCAGATCGGAGTTGCCAGTGGAAGTCCTGACGATCGAGACCCCTGAGCTGGGCGACCGCAGCTACATCGCACACGACGGAAGGTCGGCGATAGTGATCGATCCGCAGCGGGACATCGACCGGGTAATGGCAGCTTCCGGATCGCTCGCCATAACGCACGTCGCGGAGACGCACATCCACAACGACTACGTCTCAGGGGGGCTGGAGCTTGCCGCCCGAACCGGGGCCGTGTATCTGGTGTCCGGAGCCGACAGCCCGGCGTTCGAGCGGACGCCCGTCTACGACGGGGATACCTTCGAGGTGGGCACGCTGACCGTCCGGGCGATCGCAACACCCGGCCATACCCACCATCACCTTTCCTATCTCGTCTCGCAGGACGGCCAGCCAAAGGCTCTGTTCACCGGAGGATCGCTGCTCTACGGGACAGTGGGCCGGACCGACCTGGCCGGCAAGGAATCGGCAGAGGAGCTCACGAGAAAGCAGTACCGGTCGGTTCGCAAGCTTGCCGCGCTCATTCCCGACGAGGTGGAGATCTGGCCGACGCACGGTTTTGGCAGCTTCTGCTCGTCGGCCCGGAGTTCGGGGGCCATGCACGGCTCCATGGGGGACGAACGCAGGAGCAACCTGGCCTTGAGGATCCAAAGCGAGGACGACTTCGTTTCGCAGCTGCTTTCCGGGCTGACCGCATATCCGCGCTACTACGCTCACATGTCGGCGCTCAATCTGGGAGGTCCCCCGCCGGTCGACCTTCGACCTCCGGAGACGATCGACGGTGCACGGCTGCGGGAGCTGCTCGCAGGCGGAGGTTGGGTGGTCGACCTGTCCAGCAGGCGAGCCTACGCTCGGGGCCACATTCCAGGAACGGTCTCCGTGGAGCTGGGCAAATCGTTCGCGACATACCTGGGATGGGTGCTTCCCTGGGGGACCCCGTTGACGCTTCTGGGAGACTCCCCCGAAGAGGTCGCCGAAGCCCGGAGGCAGCTGGTCCGGATCGGCATCGACCAGCTGGCCGGAGCAGCGATCGGCAAGCGGGAAGAGCTAGCCGGCGGCGAGCCCCTCGCCTCCTACGAGGTCGCCGATTTCGCCGCCCTCAGCGACGCCAAGGCCAAAGGGGAGAACCCGTTCGTGCTCGACGTGCGCCGAGACGACGAGCGAGCCGAGGGCTGGATCGACGGTTCGGTCCACATCCCCCTCCCGGACCTTGTCGCCCGAGTGGACGAGCTGCCGGACGACCGGCTGTGGGTTCACTGCGCGAGCGGCTTTCGCGCCAGCATCGCCGCAAGCCTGCTGGCGCGGAACGGCAAGACTCCCGTTCTGATCGACGACATCTGGGCCGACGCCGCCAAAGCCGGCGTGACGGTCACGACGTCCCGGCAGCAGCCGGAGTTGGTAGCGACCGGCGAGTCCTGAAGCCGCCCGCCGGCCGGGCGCTAGAGTACGGGAATGGCAGAAGAGTCCCACGTCGAGGGCCCCTTCGATACGGTCGACGACTGGTACGGCAAAGCGCCCGGCACGGGTTCCGACCAGATGATCTCCGCCCTGCAGGCGTGGGACGAAGCGCAGTACGTGCCTTTGCGTGTCTCCGACCCGGAGCTGTACGAGCTGATCGTCAACCAGCTCGGCGTCCCGATCGAGATCCTCCTCGGAAACGGCACGGTGAAGCTTGGGCTTCGCCATCGCTACGTCGAGCTGACCTGGAACGGCGACGAGGAGGACCTTCTCGACCTGGTCCTCGAGGGCGCCGAGCTACTGTCCGGGCTGTAGAGCGGCCGGACGGTTACGCCGGGGCGGCCACGGCCAGGTCCCGCCGCACGAACTTCGCCGTCACAGAGTCAGCAGAGTCCAGCAGGTCCTTCGGCGTCCCCTCGAACACAACCTGGCCGCGGGCGCTGCCGGCGCCGGGGCCGAGATCCACGATCCAGTCCGCGTTTTTGATCACGTCCAGGTCGTGCTCGATGACCATGACCGTATTTCCCTGGTCCACCAGACGATCGATTATCGCCAGGAGGTGCCCGATGTCGGACATGTGGAGGCCCGTCGTCGGCTCGTCCATGACGTAGATCGAGCTGGTCTTGTGCAGCTCGGTTGCGAGCTTCAGGCGCTGGCACTCCCCACCGGACAGCGTGTTGAGCGGCTGGCCGAGAGCCAGGTAGCCCAGCCCTACGTCGTTCAGCGCCTGCAGAACCTTGGCGATCCTGCGCTCGGGGAAGAAGCCCAGCGCGTCCTGGGCGGTCAGGTTCAATACGTCGCTGATTGACCTTCCCCGCAGCTTGTGGGTGAGCACCTCGGCGGTGAACCGCTTCCCATCACAGACGTCGCACGGTGACTTGTAGCCCTCCATGAAGGCGAGGTCGGTGTAGACGACCCCGAGTCCCTGGCAGTTGGGGCACGCCCCCTTGGAGTTGAAGCTGAACAGAGACGGGCTGACCCGGTTGGCCTTGGCGAAGAGAGACCTGACGTCGTCCAGGATGCCGGTGTAGGTGGCCGCGTTCGACCGGCGGGAGATCCCGACCGCCGACTGGTCGATCACGACCGCCTCCGGGTGGCGCGCCAGGAACTCGTCGTTCACCAGGCTGCTCTTGCCCGAGCCGGCCACTCCGGTCACCACGGTGAACACTCCCGCCGGGAACTCGACCGTCACGTCCTTGAGGTTGTTCGCCTTTGCGTTCTCGACCCGCAGCGTGCCCTGCGGCCGGCGGAACCGATCCTTCAGGGGCAGCTTGTGCTTCATGAACCGGCCGGTGAGGGTATCCACGTCGTAGAGCCCCTCGACGCTTCCCTCGTAGACCACCTCTCCCCCGTGGGGCCCCGCTTGCGGCCCCAGGTCGATGATGTGGTCGGCGATCTCGATCACGTCGCGGTCGTGCTCCACGACCAGCACCGTGTTCCCTTTGTCGCGTAGCTTGCGGAGAAGCCGGTTGAGGTGATGGGTGTCCCGGGCGTGGAGCCCGACGCTCGGCTCGTCCAGGACATACATGACGTCGGTGAGGCTGCTGTTGAGGTGCCTGACCATCTTGATCCGCTGCGACTCGCCGCCTGAAAGCGTCGACGTCTCCCGGCTGAGGCTGAGGTATCCGAGTCCGATGCCGATCAGGTTGTCCACCCGCTCGATCACGCCGGAGGCGACGGATACCGCCAACGGGTCGCTGAACGCCCTGAGGAGCTCCCCCAGCTCGGTGGCCTCCATGGCGAGCAGCTCGGTGATGTCGAAACCGTCGATCTTGCAGCTGCGGGCTGCCTTGTTGAGTCGCGTGCCGTTGCACTCCGGGCAGGTGGCGGCGTCGACGAAGGAGAGAAAGACGCGGCGGTTGCGCTCCGACATCTCGTTCAGGTCCTTGCGGATGTAGAGGCGGTTGAACTTGCGGACGATGCCCTCGTAGGTGGCGTTGAACTCGCCCCCGGCGAACGTCAGCGGCATCTTGCCCTCTCCGTGGAGGAACATCTCCCACTCCCGGTCGCTGTACTGCTCCAGCGGCTTGTCCGGATCGAAGAAGCCGCTGTTGGCATACATGCGCCACTGCCAGTTGTCGCGCTTGAAATCCGGGTGGAGGATGGCGCCGTCATTGAGCGACCTCGACCGGTCCAGCAGCTTGTCCAGCCGCACCTGCATCGTCCGGCCGAGTCCCTGGCACTCCGGGCACATGCCGGACGGGTCGTTGAACGAGAAGGCGTTGGAGTAGCCGACGAACGGCTTGCCCGCACGGCTGAACATCACCCGGATCAGCGGATTGATGTCGGTGATGGTCCCGACGGTCGACCGGGAGTTCCCGCCGATGCGCTTCTGGTCGATGACTATCGCGGTCGAGATGTTCTCGATAACCTCCACCTCCGGCTGCTTGTAGCTCGGGAAGAAGTTCCGCTGGAAGGCGGTGAACGTCTCGTTGAGCTGGCGCTGCGCCTCGGACGCGATCGTGTCGAAGACGAGCGAGGACTTGCCGGAGCCCGACACTCCCGTGAACACGGTGATTTTGCGCTTCGGGATGTCGACCGAGACGCCCTTCAGGTTGTTCTCCCGGGCGCCTCGAATGACTATGTGGTCGCCGGTCCGGGTTCCGCCGCCGCCGAATCCTTCGTTCAAACCCGCCGCTCCTTTCGCCGATTCCCAGGTCCGAACAGACCATCGAGAAACTGGGCGAAGTCGAAACCCAGCAAGCTGAGGTTAGCCGCCCCTGTGGTCGCAATCTGTCCTCGTTCGGCGGTCCGAACGGGTTTTCGGGCTAGACGCACGCTGCCACCCCGACCTCGGGGAGTACACGGCACCAGCCGCCGCGAGCCTCGCCAAAGGGAGGCGTAGCCCTTCCTCCGGCAGACGGACGGCTTCGATTACGTCATCGCAGAGGGGCCGAAGGCATCGCGGCGTGCGAATAGGCGGCTGCTACGCCGCCGGCTCCGGGCACCCCGACTCGTCCGGCAACAGAGGGCGGAACGACAGCGAGAACCGGGCGCCGGCACTCTCCCAGGGGGTCAGCTGGTTCGCCCTGCCGGCTGCCTCCAGCACTCTGTTCAAATCCTCGCCGGAGATGGTGCCGCAGCGGTAGCCCTCGGGCATCGCCGGTGACCCGAAGCCGGCCAGAGGCTGGGCCAGCGGCCACACGACCGGGGGCTGTTCCAGGCCCTCCTCCGCCGGCGCCGGATCGGTCACGAAGACCCGCAACTCACCGGCTGCGTAGGGCTCCTCCGGTCCTACGGACCCTTCCGGCAGCCAGCTCTCCAGGTTGGTCAGCCGGTCCCGCAGCGCCAGCAGGCGCTCGGACGCCTCAACCTCCTCCTGCGGAACCCTCGTCGCTTCGACGCCGGAGCCGAGGCCGTATACCCGCGTGGAATGCGTTTCCCCGTTGACCGCAAGGGTGAAGACGGTCTCCGGCTGGTCAGTGATCCAGTTCTGAAGTGCCTGGAAGTTACGGTCGGGGCCGGTGAGTCCAGCCCCCACCGCTTCCCGGACAATCGCCGCAACCCCCTCGGGGGTGATGCGCCGGACGAGGATGTTGGGAAGCGCCGGACCGGGATAGATGAGGATCTGGGGCCCGGGGTAGATCAGGCGGCCATCGCCGTAGAGCGTGAGATCGGGCAGCCGGGTCAGGTTGAACTGCACGGGGACGAAGCCGCCCTCGAGACCCAGTCGAAGGACGACGTCGGTGGAGCCGGTGGGATATTCCAGAGGGGAGTCCTCCGCCTTGTCGTCGCCGGCGGCCCCGGTGCAGGAAGCGGTCAACGAGAGCAGCAGCAAGAGGGTGCAGATTCGAGCTCTCATGCCGGCTTAGACCCTCTCATCCGGCGGCGAAGTTCCCGAAGTCCGAAAGAATTGCAGAGCATTCCCGAATGCACGATACGGTTCCTATAGGTCGGCCCGGGGGTAGGAACAAGTCATAGCCAGTAGAGCGAACCGATTTCGGCCTCTAGCCTGGGTGGTGCTGCTGAGCGTAGCAGTCGTCACGATTCTCACGCAGCGCAGGCGGAGGGGTCAGCCCTCCCGGGCGCAAGAATCCTTCGGGCCGGACACGGGAAAGGAGGCGGGGATGGGCGTACGCGAATCGGTGGCGAGGAAGCCCACCGCCGAGCAGCTGGCGCTGGTGCGCGGGGAACACAAGGACCCCCACCACCTCCTCGGCCATCACGAGGAGGACGGCCGGTCGACGATCACGGCCCTCCGGCCCGGTGCCCGGGCGATGCGGGTGTTGCTTCCGTCGGCGAAGCCGGTGGAGATGGAGCCGATCGGGGACACCGGGCTCTTCGTCGGCGAAGCGAAACCCTCCGCTGACCAGGACCCTGTTCCCTACCAACTTCAGGCGGAGTACGCCGACGGCACCCTCCTGACCTACGACGACCCCTACCGGTTCTGGCCCGGACTGGGGGAGCTGGACCTGTTCCTCATCGGAGAGGGGCGCCACCACGACCTCTGGAAGCGTATGGGGGCACATCCCCAGACCAACCAGGGCGTGCCGGGAACCGGCTTTGCCGTCTGGGCGCCCAACGCCAGATCGGTGCGCGTGGTGGGGAACTTCAATTTGTGGGACGGCCGGGTCCACCCGATGCGCTCGATCGGTGCCTCCGGCATCTGGGAGCTGTTCCTGCCCGGCGTGCGGCCCGGAGACCTCTACAAGTTCGAGATAGTGACCGCAGAGGGCAACATCGTGCTGAAGGCGGACCCCTTCGCGTTTGCCGCCGAGGTGCCTCCCGGCACGGCCAGCGTTGTGACCGAATCCAGCTTCGAGTGGTCCGACGCCGAGTGGATGGCGGCGCGCGACGCAGCGAGCCCGCTCAACCGGCCGATGTCGATCTACGAGATGCACCTGGGCTCGTGGAAGCGCAAGCCGGAGGACGGCGGCCGGCCGCTCACCTACTCCGAGCTGGCCGAGCAGCTCCCCGGCTACCTCACCGAGATGGGGTTTACCCACGTCGAGTTCCTGCCGGTCGCCGAGCACCCGTTCAGCGGGTCCTGGGGATACCAGGTGTCCGGCTACTACGCCCCGACGTCGCGCTTCGGTTCCCCCGACGAGCTTCGGGCGCTGATCAACGCCCTCCACCGCGAGGGCATCGGCGTGATCCTGGACTGGGTTCCCGGGCACTTCCCCCGGGACGAGTGGGCGCTGGCTCGTTTCGACGGCACCGCCCTCTACGAGCACGAGGACCCGCGCAAGGGCGCCCACCAGGACTGGGGGACGCTGATCTTCAACTACGGCCGCAACGAGGTGCGGAACTTCCTTCTCTCCAACGCGCTGTACTGGCTCGAGGAGTTCCACGTCGACGGCATCCGGGTGGACGGAGTGGCCTCAATGCTCTACCTCGACTACTCACGCGAGGCCGGGGAGTGGGTGCCGAACGAGTTCGGGGGCCGGGAGAACCTGGAGGCGGTTTCCTTCCTCAAGGAGCTGAACGAGCTGGTCCACGCCGAACACCCGGGCGTGATCATGGCGGCGGAGGAGTCCACTGCCTGGCCGGGCGTCTCCCGCCCGACCTACACCGGCGGCCTGGGCTTCGGGTTCAAGTGGAACATGGGATGGATGCACGACACCCTCGAGTACTTCGCCGAGGACCCTATCCACCGCAGGTACCACCACAACAACCTGACCTTCAGCCTGCTGTACGCCTTCACCGAGAACTTCATCCTGCCGCTCTCGCACGACGAGGTCGTACACGGCAAGGGGTCGCTCATCAACAAGATGCCGGGCGACCGGTGGCAGCAGTACGCCAACCTGCGGGCGCTCCTCGGCTGGATGTGGGCGCACCCCGGCAAGCAGCTGCTGTTCCAGGGCGGCGAGCTTGCGCAGTCCGAGGAGTGGTCACACGACCGCAGCGTCGACTGGCATCTGCTCGAGTACCCCGAGCATGCCGGCCTGCAGCGCCTGGTGAAGGAGATGAACCGAATCTACGGATCCGAGCCGGCGTTGTGGGAGCGCGACTTCGAGCCGGAGGGGTTCCAGTGGATCCAGGGCGGTGACATCGACAACAACGTCGTCGCCTTCCTGCGGTGGTCGGCGGATCGCACCAGGGTGCTGGCCTGCGTCGCCAACCTCTCCCCGGTGCCCCGGCCGGGCTACCGGGTGGGACTGCCCTGGGGCGGCCGGTGGAACGAGGTGTTGAACACGGACGCCGACGCCTTTTCCGGGTCGAACACGGGTAACGGAGGCGGGGTCTGGGCCGGCGACGAGGGCTGGCACTGGCTGCCGCACTCCGCCGAGGTGACCCTTCCGCCGCTAGGGGTGCTGTGGCTGGCCCCCGACGGGGCCGGCAGGACTAGGACTTCTTCCGGCGGTTCGTGAGCCAGCCGAACCCCATGGCGATGGGAGCCGCAGCGATCAGGATCACCACGACGTTGATGGCGATGCTGACCGAGTTCCAGGGCATCCCGCCGACGAGAATCGACAGAAGGAACAGGACGACGGCTGCCCCCAGCCAGTAGGCCAGCAGTACCGCAGGTGAGCCGAGCTCCTGCTTGGCCTGATCCATCTCGCCGCGCCAGTCGGGCATCATGTTCATCGCCACCCCATTGTCAGGGACGCCAACAGGCAAAACAAGGCGCCAGACCGTTTATTCGAGCCATTACCGACCGCACGGGAGCCTAATGCTGGACGACGCACGCTTCCTCTACCGGTTCGAAGCCTCCCGCTCGGGTAGGCCGGTGGCGGTGAAGGACCTGATCGACATGGCGGGCATTCCAACCACCGCAGGAAGCCTCGCGGTGGCGCACGCCTGCCTGCCGGCGGTCGCCGACGCGGCCTGCCTGGCCGGGATCCGTGCCGAGGAGGCCGCCGGGCGCCTCAGCATCGCCGGCAAGACGAACCTGCACGAGCTCGGCTTCGGCATCACCGGCGTCAACTCGTGGTCGGGCACCCCGGTAAACCCGCTGGACCCGCTACTGGTGCCGGGCGGGTCGTCGAGCGGGTCGGCGGTCGCAGTCGCCACTGGAGAGGTCGACATGGCCCTCGGAACCGATACCGGCGGCTCGATCCGGATCCCTGCCGCCTGTTGCGGAATAGCGGGACTGAAGACGACCTGGGGGCGCATCGACGTGGCCGGCGTGCGGCCGCTCGCGGCCAGCCTGGACACCGTCGGGCCGCTGGCCCGGGACGTCGAGGGCCTGGTGTGGGGAATGCAGCTGCTGGAACCGGGATTCGATCTGTCGGACGCCGTTGTCCCGCATGT
>DATAAN010000081.1:0-8070 GCA_036260105.1 Actinomycetota bacterium | reverse complement strand
CCCACAGGGGTAACCGGCCCGATGCCGGTCACCGCGATCCGGCGCTTGTCAGGCATTGGAACCTACCTTCTCGGTGAGCAGATCGGCCGCCTGGCCGAGGGTCGTGACGTCCTCGAGCTCCTCGTCGGCCACCTCGATGTTGAACTTCTCCTCGACCGCCATGACGACCGTCATCAGGTCGATGGAGTCCAGGCCGAGGTCCTCGAACAGGTTCGCCTCCTCGGTGATCGTGCCGGCGTCGACCTTCAGCCGATCCACCAGCACGTCCTTCAGTGCGTCAACAACTTCGTCCCTAGATGCCATTCGTTCGTCTCCTTGGTCGTTTTAGAGAAATCTAGACGATGCCTCCGTTGATGCCGATAACCTGGCCGGTCAGGTAGCTCGCTCGGGCGCAGAACCTGACCGCTTCCGCCGTCTCCTCCGGAGTCGATGTGCGGCCCATCGGGATCCGGCTCATCAGCGCGTCTACCGCCTGCTGGGGCAGCTTGGCAACCATGGCGGTCTCCACGAACCCGGGGGCGACGACGTTGACGGTGATGCCCTTGGAGGCCACCTCCAGCGCCAGCGCCTTCGAGAAGCCGACCAGGCCGGCCTTGGCCGCCGCGTAGTTCGTCTGTCCCGGGTTGCCGGTAGTGCCGACCACGGAGCCGATGCTGATGATGCGGCCCCACCGGGCCTTCAGCATGCCGGGAAGCGCCCGCTTGGTGCAGCGGAACGCGCCTTTCAGCGACACGTCGATGACCTCGTCCCACGCCGCCTCGCTCATCCGCATCAGCAGCCCGTCCCGGTTGACGCCGGCGTTGTTGACCAGGATCTCGACCGGTCCCATGCTCTGCTCGATCTCGGTAAAGGCGGCAGCCACTTCCTCGGTGCTGGTGACGTCGATGTTGAACTCCATCGACCCCTCGCAGAGGGCGACCGTCTCCAGGGCGCCGTCCTTGTTGCCGCGATATCCCACGGCAACCCGGGCACCCTCGGCCGCGAGGGCGACCGCGCTGGCGCGCCCGATGCCGCTGCCGGCGCCGGTCACCAGGGCAACCCTGCCCTCGAGGCTCGACGCCGGGCGGTTCGCCTCCTCGCTCACGCGAGCGTCGGCTCCAGCTCGGACGACGGCTCCGTCACCTCGGAATTCGCCGCCGGGGACGGAAGGGTCCAGGTCATGCGGGCGGCGCCCCAGGTGTACCCGGCGCCGAAGGCCACCATCACCAGTCGGTGGCCGGCGTCGAGCTTCCCCTCGGTCCAGGCGTCCCACATGGCGAGCGGGATGGAGGCCGCCGAGGTGTTCCCGTAGCGCTGGATGTTCATGTAGACCTTCTCCGGGTCGACCCCGATCTGAACCGCGCACTCGGCGAGGATCCGCCGGTTGGCCTGGTGGGCGACCAGCAGGTCGAAGCCGTCCTTGCCGAACCGGGCGCCCAGGTCGCTCATCACGCGGACGGCGTTGCGGAACACCTCGCGCCCCTGCATCTTGATGTTGAGGCAGGCCGGGTCGAAGCGGTTGCCCTCGGCCGGCAGCCGGCTGCCGCCTCCGGGGACGTAGACCTGCTCCAGGCCGGAGCCGTCGGAGCCAAGCTCGAACTGGATGGGCTCCGCCGAGTCGTCTGCCTCCAGGACCACGGCGGCCGCGGCGTCGCCGAAGAGCGGAGCGGTCATGGCGTCGGTGCGGTCGACGTGGCGGCTGAGGATATCGGCTCCCACGACGAGCACGCTGCTTGCCGCCCCCGTGCCGATCAGTGAGGCTCCGACCGATACCGCGTAGACGAACCCGGAGCACGCTGCGCCCAGGTCGAAGGCGCCTGCATTGGCGGCGCCGATGTTGTCCTGGATGATGCTGGCCGTGGCCGGCAGGAGGTGGTCCGGCGTGCAGGTGGCGCAGATCACCATCGAAAGGTTCTGCGGATCCAGGCCCGCTACGTGCAGTGCGTCGAGTGCTGCGGTGGTGCCGAGCGAGGACGTGGACTCGTCGTCGGCGGCGTACCGGCGCTCGAGGATGCCCGACCTCTGCTCGATCCACTCGGTGGACACGCCGACCTGCGGGGCAATCTCGGCGTTGGTCACCACCCGGGAAGGTACGGCCTTGCCCAGGCCCGTTATGGCTACTCTCATCCTCAGATTCTAGTTGGGCTTTACTTCTGCCGCAGCCACAGCACCGGCTCGGACCCCCGCACGGGCGCCCCCTGCGGAAGCATGTAGCCCATCATCCAGCCGGCGAAGTTGGACCGAATGGGAACCTCCTGGCCGTTCGACGAAAGCACGCTGCCGACGATCTGCCCCTCCATGACGTACTCGCCCTCGGAGGTGTACTTCTTGCCGTTGGATGGGCAGAACCGCCCGCTGCACGGTGCGAGCACCAGGCGCTCCTCGAGCGCCACGGCCTCACCCGGTGCCGAGTCTGTTACTTGGTCGGTCCAGGCGATCATGACGAAACCCCTGCCGGCTCGGTTGAGTGTCGGATGTTGTCCCCCCTGAGTGATTGCATAAAGGATGCTGCTTCCTCGTCGCTGCTGACGCCGGCCATCTCGGCCTCGGCGTCGATCTGGCGAACCAGACCCCGGAGCACCTTGCCGGGCCCCGTCTCTACGAAGAGTTGAAAACCGTCGGCCCGCATGCGGCGCACGGCATCGGTGAACCTGACCGGCGAGGTGATGGCCTCCACCAACAGGCTCTTGATCTCTGCCGGGTCGGTGTGCGGCGCCCCGTCGGCGTCGCAGTAGACCGGGCACGCCGGGCTCACCATCGTCACCTCGTCGAGGGCCTCGGCGAAACGCTCCCGGGCCGGCTGCATCAGCGGGCAGTGGGCGGCTACCGGCACCTTGATACGGACCACCCGCATGGCGCCGGCCTCCATGCACCGCCGGGCCGCTTCGGCCAGGCCCCGGTCACGGCCGGAGATGACCGTCTGCTTCGGCGAGTTGTAGTTGGAGATCCAGACGTCGCCCCCCTCGGCGCAGATCCGGGCGATGACCTCCGGGTCCAGCCCGATGACGGCGGCCATGCCGCCCTCGTTTCGCCGGCCGGCGTCGGCCATCGCCTTGCCCCTCAGGGCGACGAGGCGCAGCGCCTCGTCGAACTCGAGTGCTCAGGCGATCACCAGAGCCGGGAACTCGCCCAGACTGTGCCCGACGACAGCCTCTGGCTCAAGGCCGAGCTGCTGCATCTTGCGGCCGATGGCCACCTCGGTGACGAACAGCGCCGGCTGCAGGACGTCGGGGGCCCAGGCCGGATCGGGGTCGGTGGTACAGAGCCGCTCGAGGTCTCGGGACATCATCTTCCTGCTGGTCTTTAACAGGTCGGGCGCGTGCTCCAAACCCAGGGCCATGCCGGCCTTCTGCGATCCCTGGCCGGGAAACATCCAGGCGATCACGAAACCTCCTTCTTCAGCGTGGCCAGGGTGCGGTGAACCAGCACACGGGCGGAGCCCTCGGTACGGCCAAGAGCCTGGGCGATCTCGGCGTGGGGAAGCTCCTCGACAAAGCGGAGGATCATCGCCTGCCGCTGCTCCGCCGGGAGCTTGCGTACCGCGCTCATGAGCCTGGCGATCTGCTCCTCGTCGACCAGCCCCTGGCTGAGATCCGAGGACTCGGCGTCCTCGGAAGCCGGGTCACCCATCTCCTCGATGGACACCGTGGCGATGAACTTGCGGCTGTTGTGGTTGGCGCTGGCGTTGCGGGCGGAGGTGAACAGCCATGCGGCGATCTCCGGCTCACCGGGCTCGCGGGGCGACATGTGCTTCAAAGCCTGGGAGAAAACCTGAGCGGTCAGGTCCTCGGCGTCGTGATGGTTGCGAACGCGCTTCAGCACATAGGCGTAGACCGGCCTAACGTACCTGGAGTAAACTTCCTTGAAAGCTGTATCCGCCCATGCGACTTGTGGGCGGCGCAGACGTGTCACAGCCTTGGGGGATTTTCCGCTCATATTGAGAAAGACAAGGCAGCGTGCGAAACGTTACGAGTTACCTGAGGTAACTTTTGGAGACACGTAGGCGGGTTTCGAAGGACGAACGCCGGCGGCGCCTGCTTGCCGCCGCTGCCGAGCTCTTCGGCACCGAGGGCTACCGCAAGACCGAGGTCGAGGCTCTGGCCCGCAAAGCGGGCGTCACCAAGCCCATGCTGTACCGCCACTTCCCCGGCGGCAAAGCCGAGATTTTCATGGCGGTGCTCGACGACCATATCAACACTCTGCTGCGATCGCTCTGGGAAGCGATGGGATCCTCCAGCGATCCCCGCAAGCGCCTACAGTACGGGCTTCGGGCGTACCTGCGCTTCGCCGAGGAGAACAGCGCCGGCTTCCACCTGCTCGTCCACTCCTCGCCGGAGCTGGACCCCGGAGTGGGGGACCGCTTGCGCGAGGTCCGGGACTCGATCGCCCGGGGCCTCAGCACCGCCATAGCGGACGTGATGCGAGGCGCCGGACTACACGCCGAGGGGGCTCCGCTGTACGCCCACGCCATGCTCGGGGGCGTGGAGTCGGTGACCTCCTGGTGGCTGGCGCAGGGGAAGATCCCCGAACGTGAGCGCATCGTCGACCACCTCCTGACGTTCCTCTGGCGCGGCTTCGACGGCCTGCCCCGGGATCCCAGCCGGTTCCAGGGCGAGCGGGCGAAGACCCGTCCCGTCTAGCATCGGCGAAGGCGGACGAGGCCGCTGAGCTTGGCTGTTCGCCTCTTCAAGCTACGTGCCGAGCCCGGCCGCTTGTGGCTGCTCCTCTACCTGCCGGAGGCTCAAACGAAGGCTGTCCCCCGGGGTTGGACCGCCGGGAAGTTACGGATATCATTGCGAAACACACAGCCGGAGGCGGGCTACGCTTTCGCGCCCCGCTACGAATCCCTGTCGGACGATCTTTGAGGAGCGATGCAATGGGAGACTTGACGAAAGAATTGAACGAGATTGCCCGTGGGATGGTGGCCCCCGGCAAGGGAATCCTGGCCGCCGACGAGAGCTCCCCGACCATCGGCAAGCGGTTCGCCGCCCTCGGTATCGAGTCCACCGAAGAGAACCGCCGGTCCTACCGTGAGATGTTCTTCTCCGCCAAGGGCATGCAGGAGTACGTGAGCGGCGTAATCCTCTACGACGAGACCATCCGTCAGAGCGCAAGCGACGGCACCCCCTTCCCGCAATACCTGCAGAACCTCGGCATCATCCCGGGCATCAAGGTGGACACCGGCGCCAAGGACCTGGCCGGCCACCCCGGCGAGAAGATCACCGAGGGCCTCGACGGCCTGCGCGACCGGCTGGCCGAGTACTACGAGCTGGGCGCCCGCTTCGCCAAGTGGCGGGCAGTCATCACCATCGGCGACGGCATCCCCACCGACTACTGCCTGGAGGCCAACGCCCACGCCCTCGCCCGCTACGGCGCCCTCTGCCAGGAGCGGGGCATCATGCCGATCATCGAGCCTGAGGTCCTCATGGACGCCGACAACGACATCGATCGCTGTTACGAGGTCACCGACAAGACGCTGCACACCGTCTTCGGCGCCCTCTACCGGGCAGGCATCAAGTTCGAGGGCATGGTTCTCAAGCCGAACATGGTCGTCCCCGGCAAGAAGTCGGGCCAGAAGGTTCCGACCACCCAGGTCGCCGAGATGACCCTGGACGTGCTGAAGAAGAACGTTCCGGCGTCGGTCGCCGGCATCGCCTTCCTCTCGGGTGGCCAGAGCGACCAGGAGGCCTCCGCCCACCTGAACGAGCTGAACAAGCTAGGCGGCGCCCCGTGGCCGCTGACCTACTCCTACGGCCGTGCGCTTCAGACGGCAGCCATGGAGGCGTGGGCCGGAAAGCCGGAGAACATCTCGACCGGCCAGCAGGCCGCCCTGCTCCGCGCTCGTGCCAACTCCGCCGCCACCTACGGCAAGTATTCCGAGGAGCTGGAGACCGCGGGAGTCTAGGCACCGTTTGACCCAAGCGAATAATCTGGCCGGGATGGGTGACATCCCGGCCAGTTCGCGTCCAGTGAGGCTGGGTATCCTCGCTTCGCACGGCGGCTCCAACATGCAGGCGGTGATCGACGCCACCAAAGCCGGCACCCTCCCCGCAGAGGTGGTCGTTGTCATCGGCAACAACGCCGCCTCCGGAGCGGCGGCTCGGGCGGCCAGCGAGGGGATCCCGTTCCACCACCTGAGCGGCAGGACGCATCCGGATTCCGGCGCGCTGGACGACGCGATCTGTCGCACGCTGCTCGATGCCGGCGTCGACCTGGTAGTCCTGGCCGGCTACATGAAGAAGGTGGGACCACGGACGATCGCCCGGTTTCAGCGGCGCATCGTGAACATCCATCCGGCGCTGCTGCCCAAGTTCGGCGGCGTGGGGATGTACGGGATGAGGGTGCATGAGGCGGTTCTGGAGTCCGGTGACGAGCTCACCGGCGTGACGATCCACCTCGTCGACGGCGAGTACGACCGTGGTCCGGTCATCGCCCAGACCGAGGTGAAGGTCTCTCCGGACGACGATGCCGAGACCCTCGCCGCGCGGGTGCTCGAGCGGGAGCACGAGTTCTACGTCGAGACCCTCCGGCGCATCGCTTCCGGGGAGCTGGACCTGGATACACTTCAATGATGGTCGAGGCATCCCGCCAGTCGCTGCTCGAGCTTCTCGAGCTCCAGAAGATCGACTCCACCATCGACCGGCTCACCGCCCGGCTTCACAACCTTCCGGAGCAGGAGAAGCTCGACGCCCTTCTCGACCGCCAGCGGGCGCTGGAGGCGCAGGTCGGCGACCTGGAGGCGAGCCTCGACGAGGTGGCCGGGCGGCAGCGCAAGCTGGACACCGAGATCGACAACATCGGCAAGAAGATCGCCCACGAGGAGGCCCGCCTCAACGCGGGCGATGTCTCCAGCCCGCGGGAGATGGCGTCGATCGGGGCGGAGATCGAGTCGCTCAAGCGCCGAAGGTCCCGGTACGAGGACGAGGACCTGGAGGTTATGGAGGAGCGGGAGAACCTCGACAAGCAGCTAACGGTGCTAAGAACCGAGCTGGAGGGGCTGCAGGCCGAGGTGGCGCAGGCGATTGTCGAGCGGGATTCTGCCGGCGGCCAGGTCAGCGAAGATTTGCAGAAGGCGCGGGACCGCAAGCAGACCTGGGTGCCCCGCATTCCTCCGGATCTCCTCACCTATTACGACGACCTGCGCAAGTCCAAGGGCGGCGTCGGAGCGGCCGCGCTCCAGGGTTCTATGTGCCTGGGATGCCACATGCAGCTGCCGGCGCAGGAGGTGGCGCGAGTTCGGGCCGCGCAGGGGCTGATGCGGTGCGACGAGTGCGGCCGCATCCTCGTCGTCACCGACAAGTAACCAGGTGGCCGGCGCGTACAAGCTCCACACCGACGGGGGAGCTCGGGGCAACCCGGGCCCGGCGGGCATCGGCGTCGTGCTGCAGTCCCCGGAGGGTGAGGTGGTTGCCGAGGTCGGCCGGGGCATCGGCTGGGCGACCAACAACGTCGCCGAGTACGAAGGGCTGATCGAGGGCCTGCAGCAGGCCCGATCCCACGGTGTCACCGCACTGGACGTCTACATGGACTCCACCCTCGTCATCGAGCAGATGAAGGGCAAGTGGAAGGTGAAGCACCCGGGGCTGCAGCCCCTCCACGCCAAAGCCCGCAAGCTGGCCAGGGAGTTTGACCGGATAACGTTCCGGGCGGTGCCGAGGGCGCAGAACAAACACGCCGACCGGCTCAGCAACAAGGGCATGGACGAGTGGGAGGCGGCCAATCCGGGCTACGGACCGCCCGAGCCGGCGGCTGCCGCGGCGCAGGAGGAGCTGTTCTAGGTGCTGTTCTGGCACCTGGGGATGACCTGCGCCATCGTGTTCTTTGCGGTGGGAGGCCGCCGCGTCGACTACCGGATGGTGCTGTTCGGCGCCGTCCTTTCGGATCTGATCGACAAGCCGATCGGACGCCTGTTCTTCGCGGACGAGTTCCAGAACGGCCGCCTGTTCGGCCACACCCTTGTAGTGGCGACTGTTCTTCTTTTGCTCGTCCCGGTGTTTCTAACGGGGGCGACCGCCCGCCGCTGGTTCATAGTGCCGATCTGCATGCTGATCCACCAGGCGCTGGATGGAATGTGGAATGAGCCGATCACCT
>DATAAN010000080.1:0-2343 GCA_036260105.1 Actinomycetota bacterium | reverse complement strand
CGATTCGATGACCGGTATCCCGGCGTTTGTGCAGAACGGGCGCTTGGATGTGCTGTACGTGAACCGTCTCGGACGGGCGCTCTTCTGGCACTTGGGGTTGGATCCCGGTGCGACGCCTAACGGCGCCCGCTTCGTCTTCCTCGATCCTCGGGCGACGGACTTCTACAGGGACTGGGAGACCATTGCGAATGACGTGGTGGCGCTGCTTCGCGCGGCGGCAGGACGCGATCCCTACGACCGCGCACTGTCAGACCTTGTCGGCGAGCTGTCAACGCGGAGCGAAGACTTCCGGGTTCGCTGGGCAGCCCACAACGTCAAGTTCCACCAGACTGGCGTCAAGAATTATCACCACCCGGTGGTAGGAGAGCTGACGTTGACGTACGAGGCTCTCGAACTCCCGGGCGATCCCGGGCAGACCATCTTCGTCTACCTCGCCGAACCGAACTCGCCATCGCAGGAGGCGCTCGACCTTCTGGCGAGTTGGACCACGACGCCTCCTTACGCGTCCGCCGCGCAAGTCGACCACACCTAGCCGCACTCGCTTTCCCGCGACGCTGGCCGCACGGGCGGGCCCGTCACAATTGCCGTGAGCCCTAGCCAGTGACTGCCAGGCGTCAGTCGACGGAGCAAGAGCCAATCGCCGTTACTGATGGCGGAATCAGTCGGAAAAGTGTCGGAAAGGTGTCGGGCATGGCGCCGGAGTGGCCGGTTCCGAGAAATCAAAATGTCCGCGAAACGGCCCTAGCCCCGGTTTCTAGGAGTAAGAGGCGCTACTTCTAGGAACTCGGGCCGAACCCATGACGACGACTACGGCCAACAACAATTCACCAGTTCACCCAATTTCCGTTCATTACGCGCGCGACCGCCTTGACAAGACCGGTGCACCCGAGGCCTCCTGTGACGCTTGCGACCGGAGGTGGCATGGACGTTCGCTTCGCAATCCTGACGCTTGCGGCGCCAGGCCGATGTTTGGCGCTCCGCTGGATGAACATCTGATGTCGATCGAGGAGCTCGCAGCCTACCTGCGGGTACCGGTCTCCACCATCTACGGCTGGCGGCGGACCGGACAGGGTCCTGCGGCAATGAAGGTCGGGCGTCATCTGCGCTACGACCGTACCGAGGTCTCTCGGTGGCTCACCACGTTAAGTACGAGGCGGGCGGACTGATGGGCCACATCCGAAAGTGGTCCAAGGATCGCTGGCAGGCTCGCTACCTTGACCCCAGCGGCCGGGAGCGAGCCAGGAGCTTCAGGCGGGAGGCCGACGCCAGGCGGTTCCTGCAAACCGTCGAGCACGAGAAGCACACCGGCGACTGGGTCGATCCGGACCTGAGCAAGACCCGCTTCGAGGAATATGCTCGCCGGTGGCTCGAAACCAAGGTCAACGTTCGCCCTCGCACCGTCATCAATATCGAGGGCCGCCTTCACAATCACATCTTCCCGGCATTCGGTGAACGAAGGATTGACAGCCTTCAGCCGCTGGACGTCCGCCTCTGGGTCAAGGACCTAACCGAAAAGGGCCTTTCAGGATCAACCGTCCGAGCGACCTATCAGATCCTCGACCACGTTCTTCGGACCGCAGTCATCGACCGGTACATCTCCAGATCACCGTGCGTCGGGATCCCCCTGCCGTCCCTTGGGTCAAGGGAAGAGATGCACTTCCTGGATCCGCAGCAGGTCCGCCGGCTAGCCGATGCGATCGACCCGCGCTTCTCATGCCTGATCTACACGGCTGCCTACATGGGGATGCGGGCGGGCGAGCTGTGGGCGCTGAAGCTGGAGCGGGTCAACCTGCTCCATGGTTCTCTCGACGTCGTCGAGTCGCTGTCAGAAGTCAGAGGGCGACTGGAGGTTGGACCCACAAAGAGCGGCAAGGCGAGGAGCCTGCTCATCCCACAGTTCCTGGTCGGCATGCTCCAGGAGCAGATGCAGCGCTTCCCTAGTACGGATGGCTACGTATTCACTTCGCCCGAAGGGAACGCGGTTCGGCACCGCAACTTCTACCAGCGGTTCTTCGTTCCATCGGTGCAGGCCGCAGGCCTTGCGCCCGACTTGAGGTTCCACGACCTGCGGCACACGTGTGCCGCGATCCTCATCGCCAACGGCAAGCACATCGAGGAGGTGAAGGACTACCTCGGACACTCCAGCATCCGCGTGACATCGGACCGCTACGGCCACCTCTTCCCCAAGGCCCGAGCTGCCCTGCGCGACAGCCTGGATGCTACGTTCCAGTTGTCGATGGCGAAGGATCGTCTCTGGTCGAGGGGCCGGTGCAGCTCCGGCGCCGCTCCCCCGGTGATGATCAGCTGGCTAGCAGCCATGCCGGCAAAGACACCGGCAGGGAG
>DATAAN010000079.1:0-9523 GCA_036260105.1 Actinomycetota bacterium | reverse complement strand
GTCGAGCCGAGCCATTTCCGTATGTGGCTCGCCATCCACGAGGTCTCGCACGAGCTGCACTTCCAGGCGGTTTCCTGGATGCGCCCTTACCTCAACGGACTGATCCAGCAGTACATGGACGCCGCCGAGCTGGACTCCTCTCAGCTGGCCTCCCGCCTGGGCAACATGAGCGACCCGGAGGAGATGAGCACGCTGCTGCAACGGCCGGAGGATCTCTTCCCGCTGCTCCGCTCCCCGGCGCAGGAGGTTCTCGTCGAGCGAATCCAATGCTTCACCAGCGCTGCCGAGGGCTACAGCGACTGGCTGGTCACCAAGGCTGGGCGGGGCCTGACCGAGTCGTTCGACAAGATTCAGGAGGGCATGACCCGCAGGCGCGCCGAGCGTTCCTCACCGGAACGCATGATGGAGAAGATGTTCGGCCTGGACCTGGGCAACGAGCTGCAGCGCCGGGGCCATCGTTTCGTGACGACTATCGCCGCTGCCGGGGGGCTGGAGCATCTGTGGGAGAAACCGGAGAACCTTCCGGACCTCGCCGAGCTGGCCCAGCCCCACAAGTGGCTCACCCGCGTGGGTACCGCCTAGGCAGAGACCCGGCTGGCGCCTAGCCCCTCACCGCGGCCAGGACCACCGGCCCTTCCGGACTGGTGTTGCCGGGGTTCGGCTCATGAGTCACCGCCAGCGTGCTGCCCGTCTCCACCGACTCGTCGACCGGCACTACAGCCTGCCCCTCCTCGGGCGTGAAGTCCGAGACCCGCCGGGGAGTCCCTCCTTCGATGACCCACAGGGTGTAGACATCGTCATCCCTGGGGCGGTCCAGTCCCGCGACCACCACCGCTGCCCTGCCGTCGTCCGGAGAGACGAACGCCCGGCCGCTTGCACTGGATGGGCCGTCCGCGGGCGCCATGGCGAGGACCTGCGCATCGGGCGACCCGATCAGCGCCAGGGCCTCCCGCTGTGCGGTCAGCACCTCCTGCTGGCGGTTGAGGCGGTCGGTCTGGCCGTCCAGTCGAAGGAAGGCAAACCCTCCGGCAACCAACGCAACCAGGCACGCGGCGGCCAGGCCGGCCCACTGCCAGCTCCAGCTTCTTGCCGGGGGCCGGATCGGAGTGACCGGGGCCGGCGATGGGGTCAACTGGGGAGTCTGAGCCGCCCGGCTGAGGATCCGGTCCTTCAGGTCGCCCGGCGCCTGGACCGGCATGGCCGCAAAGGCGAGCATCCCGGCAGTCTCCCGGTGCACCGTGAGCAGGTCCGAGCACTCGCGGCAAAGCTTGAGGTGGGCAACCAGCTCGTCTTCTTCGCCCGGTGGCAGAGCGTCGAGGGCAAAGACGGGGACCAGCTCCTTAAGCTCGTCGTGCGTCATCGCTCTGAGACCTCCTCCTCGACGAGCAGGCTGCGAAGGCGGATCATCCCGTCACGCATCCTCGTCTTGGCAGTCCCCAAGGGGATCCCAAGACGCGCCGCCACCTCGTTATAGGTGAGCCCTTGCAGGTAGGCAAGCTCCAGAGCCTCCCTCTGCACGTCGGATAGCCGTCGGAGCGCTGTCCGGACCTTGTCCCGCCGCATAGAGAGCCATGCCGCCTCGACCACCTCGTCGTCGGGGACGTCGGATGTATCGGCGGCCACCGATTCCTCGCGCCGGTGGACCGACTCCTCACGACGAACCACGTCGACCGCCTTGTGGTGCACGATCCCCATCAAGAACGCGCCGGCCGAACCCCGAGTTGCGTCGAAACTCTGCGGCCGCTGCCATAGAGCCAGAAACGCCTCCTGCACGATGTCCTCCGCGATCGTCCTGTTGCCGCAAACCTTGAAGGCCAGCCCAAGCGCGGCGTTGCCGTAGCGGTCGTACAGCTCTGCGAGGCACTTATCGTCTCCTCCGGCCAGCCCGTCGACAAGCCCCGCCTCATCGATGGGCGGATCGATCTGCCGGGGCCCGCTGTTCCTTCTTCTCATCGGATATTCGGAGCCCCCGAGTAACAAGATTGGATCGACAACTTCAGCCGCCGTTTGATTCCGCTCTCAGGCGGTAATCCCTACCAGGACCGAGTCGGCCAAATTTTTACCGCGTGACCAATCCGAAGAGGCCGGGTTTCCAGAATACGCGGTGAAGGCACTCGTCGAAAGGGAGGTTAGGTATGACATTGGCGCAGAAGTTCGCCACCACGTTTGGTGGCGTCTACGTCCTGATTGGAATCCTGGGGTTTATTCCGGCCCTAGGCGGTACGGCAAGCCAGACTCCGGACTTCCTGCTCGGAATCTTCGGTATCACCGCAGCTCACAACGTTGTGCACCTGCTCATCGGTTTGGCGTTTCTTGCGGCGTCCCGGACCGACGCGAACGCACGGATGGCGTCCAACGTCATCGGCGCAGCCTACATCCTCGTCGGCATCCTCGGCCTGTTGAACCTGGACTTCGTGAACGACCTGCTGAACATCAACGGCGCCGACAACGTGCTGCACTTCGTGTCCGGCATCGCCGCCCTGGCAGTCGGCATGGCGGGCCGTCGGGGCGTGGCAACCGCCTAGATAGCCCCCGTTCCCAGCCAGAGGGGCGGCCGTACAGGCCGCCCCTTCTGGATTTTTTTAGATCCAAGCCATGGTGATAAAGTAAGGCTCGAGGGCAAGCCCAGGTCCATGCGCAAGGCAGTACCAGCAGTCCCTCCAGCCGGGTGACCGGCGAAGTTTTCCATCTCGAAGGGAGGGAATTGCATATGGCCACTGGCACCGTCAAGTGGTTCAGCCCGGAGAAGGGCTACGGCTTCATCTCGCGTTCCGACGGCGACGACGTCTTCGTGCACTTCAGTGCGATTCAGGGTTCGGGGTATCGCAACCTGGAGGAGGGCGAAGCGGTCGAGTTCGAGGTCACACAGGGCCCGAAGGGCCTCCAGGCCTCGAACGTCTCCCGCGTCGAGGGCGCCAACCAAGGTAACAACGATTGAACTTAGCCTCCTCAGTGGCCTGGGAGGGAAAAGTCGGGGACGCTGATCTGCGGATCGAGATTCCCCCGTCCGGACGTATTCACGCCGAGTGGAGAACCGCCGCCGGCACCCGTAACAAGGTGGTCGACTCCATCGAGCAGCTTGAGCGAAGCGTCCTCTTCCAACTCATCGTAGGCACTGAAGGCGGTTCCAAGGTGTGCGAGGAGGTCGCCGACGCCGTGGCGCTCTCGCTGGCCAATCGAGGTCCCTCCGTCGCCCGGGAGCAGTCACAAGCGCCCCCTCCGCGCCGCCGCCGGCCCTCCGGGCCGCCGAAGCGCCGGGGCGGAGCAGGCGGCAGCCGGGGACGACGCCGGCGCTGACATTAGAACGAACAAAAGAGGCCTCCCTTCCGGGAGGCCTCTTTTCGTTGGTACAGACTAGCTGGCCACTGCTACCGGCTCGATCGCCGGCGGCGGGACCGAGCAGGTGGCGCATTTCGGATCCTTCCGGAGCTTGAGCTCGCCGAACTCGGTGCTCTGCGCATCGAAGGTGAGGATGCGACCGACCAGCGGCTCGCCGTAGCCGACGAGAATCTTCAGTGCCTCGTTCGCCTGCAGGACTCCGATCACTCCCGGGAGCACGCCCAGGACACCGGCTTCCCCTCAGGTGGGGGCCAGCTCGGGAGGCGGCGGCTCCGGGTGCATGCACCGGTAGCAGGGGCCTCCCTTCGCCGGCCAGAAGGTGCTTGCGTAGCCCTCGAAACGGTAGATCGAGCCGTAGATGCTCGGTATGCCGTACTTGTAGGCGGTCTCGTTGATGAGGTACCGGGTGGAGAAGTTGTCCGTGGCGTCGATCACCACATCGAAGCCGGCGAAGACCTCGTCGACGTTGGCCCGGGTCAGCCGCTCCTTGTAGACCTGTACGTTCACGTCGGGGTTCAGATCGTTGATGGTCTTCCCGGCGCTCTCCGCCTTGTTCATGCCGACCCGCTCGGTGGAGTGGATGATCTGCCGCTGCAGGTTGTTCTCCTCAACGTCGTCCATGTCGACTATGCCAAGCGTGCCGACGCCCGCGGCCGCCAGGTAGTACAGAGCGGGCGACCCGAGGCCTCCGGCGCCGATGACGAGCACCTTTCCCTGCGAGATCTTCTGCTGGCCGGCCTCTCCCACCTCCGGCAGGACGAAGTGCCTGGAGTAGCGGTCCATCTGCTTGTCGGTCCACACCAGCGGCTGAACAACCCGAAGTCCTGCGTCCCGCCAGGCCGTGAAGCCGCCGGCCATGTGCCGGACGTTGGTGTAGCCCATCTGCTTTAGTGTCTCGGTTGCCAGTGCGGAGCGGTTGCCTCCGGCGCAGTAGACGATGATCGGCGCGTCCTTGTCCGGAACCTTCGACTCGGCCTGCATCTCGAGAAAGCCCCTCGGCACGTGCACCGCCTCCGGCAGGTGGCCCCTACGCCACTCGTCGCCTTCGCGTACGTCGACGAGGGTGACCTTCTCGTTGTCGGCGATGCGCGCCACCTGGTCCGGTTGAAGCGCTTCTGCGACCGCCTTCGCCTGGCGAAGTAGATCTTGTCCTGATGTCATAATTGCGACGCCTTTTACCCTATTTGGAAGTGTTAAAGCTGATTATAGTGACATCGCAGAATAAAGTCGTCTAGGCGGTTCAGACTACCAGCGGAGCCACTTCAGCCATGAACTCGTCCACTGCGTCCGGGTCGCAGACCTGGAACGGGATGGACCCGAAGGTGAGCATGATCTGAGTTACCCCCACCCGCTCGAAGGCAAGGACTTTGTGGACGATGCGCTCGTACGTTCCGGCCAGCTTGTCGGCGCCCCACAACCCATGTGGTGGGAACCGCCGGCCGGCCGGGCTGCAGGCAACGTACCGGTCCCAGCGACGGGCGACGTCGGCCTCGGTTCGGCCGCCGAGCACGTAGAGGCCGACCGTCTTTGCGATTTCCGAAGGGTTACGGCCGGCCGCCCTGGCCGCCTGGTCGACCATTTGGACTCGCTCCCCGAAGTCGTCGACATCCCACGCCCACGCACTGTTGAAGCCGTCGGCGAGGCGGCCGGCCAGACCGGTCACGCGGTCCCCGGCCCCCCCGACCAGAAGCGGGAGCCTCTCCTGGAGCGGACGGGGGAGGCATCGCGCCCCCTCCAGGCGGTAATGCCGGCCCGAGAACGACACCTCCTCGCCGTCGAGGAGCCGGCGCAGGATTTGCAGAGCCTCCGCGAGCCGTGAGATCCGGACTCCCGGTGGGTCGAAGGGTATGCCTGCTGCCCGGTACTCCGGCAAGAACCAGCCGGCCCCAATGCCCAGCTCGAGCCTCCCTCCGGACAGTACGTCCACCGTTGAAGCCATCTTCGCCAGCAGGGCGGGGTTTCGCAGGTCGTTGCACACCACCAGCGATCCAAGACGAACCCTCGACGTGACGGCCGCCAGACCTGCCAGGCCGGTGAAGCACTCGACGCCGGCCTGATAACCGGCCTGGCCGCCGTAGCGGCCGAGATCGTAGAACAGGTGGTCAGACAGCCAGATCGAGTCGAACCCCAGGGACTCGGCTCGCAGAGCCCAGCCGCTCAGATCGGGCCAGGTGATCGGGCCGGAGCCCGGGAGACTGTAGTCGTACTGGGGCAGCGCCAGGCCGAAGCGCAACTCAGATGATCGGCAGTGAGAGCCCCGGCCCCCCGGGGGTGGTGGTGAGGTTCGCCAGCGCGCGGCCGAGTGCGCTCCGCGCCGCTTCGGCCTCCCGCAGGCCTTCGTCCCACATCTCCATGCCTTCGGTCGGGTCCAGGGCCGCGACCAGCGTGTCGGCGCCCTCCTGGTAGACGACCACGTTGCAGGAGAGATGATCTCCCACGTCGAGCCCGGGACCTCCGAGGTTGCCGGCCACGATGAGCTTCTCCCAAACCGTCATAAAGAGGTGGCGGCGGCCGCTCTCATCGCCGATGCCGGAAGGCGCCGGCATCTCCGACAGGATGCTGAAGCCGTGTGCCCTCAAGGAGATACGGGCTCGCATCACAACCTGGTCGAAAGGCAGCTGGGTTCGCACTCCCAGGCCGAACTCGGGATCCACCCCCCTATGCTACCGGCCATGGAAATGGACCGGATCCTAGGGTGCGCCGTGAACCTGTCCGAGGGGCGGCGCCCCGATGTCGTGAAGCTGGCAGCCGGGCAGGCGGCATCTTCCGCATACCTTCTGGACGCTTCCTGTGACGCCGATCACAACCGAGCAGTCATCACGCTCGCCGGCGAGCCGCACCGCCTGGTGGACGGGGTTCTGCGGCTGGCCGGGATTGCGGTCGCCAATATCGACCTGCGCAGCCACAGCGGCGTTCACCCGCGCCTGGGCGCCGTGGACGTGGTGCCTTTCTATCCGGTGCTGGGCTCGCTAATGGCGGACGCGGTCGAGGCGGCCCGGGTCTGCGGCAGGCGGCTCTGGGAGGAGCTCAAGGTGCCGGTGTTCCTCTACGACCAAGCCGCCGCAGCACCGGAGACGGCAGCTCTACCGTCGATAAGGAAGCACGCCTTCGCCGGCCGGCTCCCCGACTTCGGCGGTGACCAGCCCCACCCGACTGCAGGGGCCTCGGTCGTGGGTGCCCGGGGGCTGCTGGTCGCGTACAACGTCGACCTGGCGACCGACGACGGCGCGGTTGCCCGGTCGATCGCGGCCGAGCTACGAAAAAGGTATTCGGGCGGCGTGCGGGCTCTCGGCTTCGTGCTGCCGCGGCGAGGCGTCGCCCAGGTCTCCATGAACATCGTGGCGCCGGACCGCGTCACGCTGACCGAAGTGTTCCAGGCGGTGTCAGAGCTTGCCGCGGCCGCCGGTACGGCCCCGCTTCGCTCCGAGATCGTCGGACTGGTTCCGCGCGCATGCCTGGATGCCGCGAGTCGCGCGGAGTTGGCTATGACGGAAAAGCCGAAGGTCCTGGAAGAGACGCTGGAACGGCTGCTCGCCCGCTAAGTTGTGATCGTTGGCCCCGGCCGGATCTAACCGACCAGAGACACCCCTCGAGAGGGGGATTGAGTGCGCCGAAGACGCCGGCGCTCCCGCTCGCTGGTGCCGCCCCAGATACCGAACTGCTCACGATTGGCCAGCGCATAGCGCAGGCACTCCTGACGGACCGTGCACTCGTTGCACACCGCCCGCGCGGCCTTTGAGGAGCCGCCTCGCTCGGGGAAGAAGATCTCTGGGTCGACTTCGACGCAGCGCGCCGAACCCTGCCAAGTTAAGCCCTGCTGAAATATCGCCATCGATATACTCCGTGCGTAATTACACCGCCGTAATTCTAGCATCGGCATTTATCCCCGGGTCAAGGGCGATTAAACGAAGTTTTATGAATGCGCGCGAAAAAATAATCGGCCGTTCAACCGGCCCTCAGCGGGTGGGCGCGTCCGGATGTGAGGCGACCTTCCACAGGAACATCGCGTGGAAGTCGCGGAAGCAGTCGCTACATATCCAGTGAAGCCCGTTGGCCGTTCTGTAGCCGTGATGCAGGACGTCCGGGAAGTTCTCTTTCAGGAACTCGGCGCGGCAGAACTCGCACTGGTCGTTCTCCCACGGTGAGTCGATGAGGACCCGGTCCCGCGTGTAATCGCTCGGGATCAGCGTTGCGCCGAAGAGGTACTTCTCCTGTCCGGAGAGCCTCCAGTCACGGGATCCGTCCATCGCTCCTCCGTGCCGTTCCAGCGGAACAGATACCCAGTGAACCCCGGACGCGAAACGGGGAGGCCTGAGGCCTCCCCGTTGCGTGCGTCTTGAACTCTTAGTGGAACGAGTCTCCGCAGGCGCAGCTGCCGGCGGCGTTCGGGTTGTTGATCGTGAAGCCCGACTGGTCGAGACCCTCGAGCCAGTCCACCGTCGCGCCCTTGAGGTACGGAGCGGACATACGGTCGACCCGGACGGTAACCGAACCGTCGGTCATAACGTTGTCGCCCTCCAGAGGCTGGTCGTCGAAGAACAACTGGTAACGAAGGCCGGAGCAGCCACCGGGCTGCACCGCGACCCTCAGGAAGTAATCGGGGTTGCCCTCCCTCTCGAGGAGCTCTGCGACCTTAGCCGTGGCAGCGGCGCCCAGAGATACGGGGCCGGAAGACGTCTTTACGGAGGCCGCTTCTACGCTGGTTTCCAAATTGTCCTCCTTGGGTTCCTAGAAACCTTCAGTTGTTGAGATCGGTTTCCGCTCCAGGCACACCCACCGCGCGCCGAAGGGCTGAACTTACCTAACAATAGTAGACCAGAACTCTCGCTAGCCGAGGTCCGGCTCGTTGGCAGTGCCCTGAGCGAACCAGGCTTCGAGCTCCTCTGCGGAAGGAGCGGCCGGAGCCGGCTTGCCCTTGTAACCCTTCATCCGGTCCGGGTATCCCACAACCGCTGCGTCGTAGTAGGGAATCCCCAGCTTCTTGCAGAAAGCGCCGGCCTGACCTCGATCGGCCACAGTGGCCCGGGCCCACTCGCCGTCACGGGCAACCAGCAGCAGGGACTGGGGCCTGGTCGGAGTTTGAGGCTCCATGTAGGCTTCCACGCCCTCGTGTGACTCGGCGAACTGCTGAAGCACCTTCATGTCGGAACGCTTGAACTTGTCAAAGAGGGCCATTGATTGCTCCGTAGGGTAGCTCCCTTACAGTTTCGCAGACCCTCGGTGAAAAACTCCAGGGTGGGATAAGAAGGAGCTGAAAAAGCTGAGCCCGCAGCGCTCAGCCGGCGGGATTTTGCCACGAAGGAGGCACCCGGAGCGGTCCGCTGCCCGCCGCAAGCATCCTCAGCTTGACGATGGAGGCGCGTTCCACCTCCACGACCTCCCCACTCCGGCGCATCACCGAGTACCGAGCATCGGGCCCGTCGCCGCCGCTAACCCTCAGAAGGACGCCCGTCACCTCGCTAAAGGGGTGCTGAGGATCGCCCTCGATCGAGTAGAGCAAGGACACCCTTTCGCCAAGGTCAGCGGCGGACAGTGCCGGCGCCTCCGCCATTGAAGCGCCTTACTCGGCGCGCTCCTCGGAGGGGGCGTACGGGCTCTCGGATGCGCCGCCTGCGGCGTCTGGGTGCTCTGTGAAGAACGAGGCGTTCTTGGCGATGTATTCCTTCCACTCCGCAGGGACGTTGTCCCCGGGGAAGATGGCGTCTACGGGGCAGGCCGGCAGGCAGGCGTCGCAGTCCACGCACTCTTCGGGGTGAATGTAGAGCTGGTCTTCGCCCTCGTAGATGCAGTCCACGGGGCACTCGTCGACACAGGCCCGGTCCTTCACGCCGATGCACGGCTCGCAGATGATGTACGCCATTTCGTTCCGACTCCTTCAGGTGAGATCAAAAGGTGTTGGGGTGAATCCCGCGGAATCATTCTATCCACGAAGTTTCACCGGCGCTTGGAGTGCCTGGAGGAGTCCCGCACGCCCGGTATGCTTCGTTCGGAGCCCTAATCCAGGAGGCAGGCACCATGCTCGGATGGGAAGTGATTCCACGCATTCCGCTCGGAGGGCTGAGCGTCTCGCCTCACGGGGTGGGCATCGCCGTCGGCTACTTCATCGGCGCCACTCTGATGGCCCGCCGAGCCCGACGGACCGGCTTCAACGAGGACCACGCGTGGAACGCTGCCGTGGTCGGCG
>DATAAN010000078.1:0-5211 GCA_036260105.1 Actinomycetota bacterium | reverse complement strand
CGTCGACGCCGGCGGGATGACCGTCGAATTCGGCCGCTGCGAGAAGGCGGTGGACCCCACGCCCCTGTTCCGGGGCTTGCCCGACGACATGTGCCAGTGCCGGCACTACGGATATGTCGTGACGGGCACCTACCGGTTCCGCGGCCGGGACGGCGTCTCGGCATTCACTGCCGGGGAGGCCTTCCTTGTGACGCCGGGGCACATCCCGCTGCCGGAAGCCGGCTCCGAGTGGGTGATGTTCACCCCAACCGTTGACCAGATGCGCACCGATTCCGTGATCGCCGCCAACCTGGCGGCCCAGCAGAAAGGGAACTTGCAATGAGCGCCGACCCCAAGACCATCGCCTTCGTCCTGTACCCCGGGCTCACGCCATTGGACCTGGTGGGCCCCCTTCAGGCTTTCGGCATGCTGAAGCTGTTCACGCCGGAGTTCGACTGCCGGGTGGTCGCCGGCAGCGTGGAGCCGATGGACTCCG
Organism: Actinomycetota bacterium; assembly: GCA_036260105.1. Taxonomy (GTDB): domain Bacteria; phylum Actinomycetota; class CADDZG01; order JAHWKV01; family JAHWKV01; genus JAJCYE01. The sequence continues at coordinate 4,736 of DATAAN010000078.1, read as the reverse complement.
ACGTGCCGGTGAGGCTCTCCGCATCCGCCACCTTCGACGACGTGCCGAACCCCTTCGCCATCGTCGTGCCGGGCGGCGCCGGACCGACCCTTCGGGCGATGGCTGACCGGCAGCTTCTCGACTACCTGAGGAGTGCGTCGGAGAGCGCCCAGGTTGTTGCCTCCGTCTGCACCGGGTCCCTCCTGCTCGGCGCAGCCGGCTTGCTCGAGGGCCGCCGCGCGACCACACACTGGGGCTTTCACCGCCTGCTGCCCCGGTTCGGAGCAACCTACGTGCCGGAGCGATGGGTCGAGGACGGCAAGTTCATCATGTCTGCCGGCGTCTCCGCCGGTATCGACATGGCCCTGCACCTCATCGCCCGCCTGGCGGGGGAGGAGCTGGCGAGGCAGGTTCAGCTGATTCTGGAATACGACCCGGCGCCACCGTTCGGCGGCATCGACTGGGAGCAGGTAGACCGCGACATGATGGTGCCCATGGTTGAGGGCTTCGTCGCCACCGAGCTGGCGGGGGAGCCTGAGCTCCAGGAGAGGCTGGCACCGGCGGCCGTTTGACCGCGCGTTTGCGCCCGGCTGGGGGCGGTGGTGTGATCGGTAGAGATGACGGCCACCGAAACCTCCCGCACCATTGAGGCAGTTTTCCGGATCGAGTCCTCGCGCCTCATCGCCGGCCTGGCCCGCCGGGTCGGCGACGTGGGGCTCGCCGAGGAGCTGGCGCAGGACGCCCTCGTCGCCGCACTGGAGCAGTGGCCGGTCTCCGGCATCCCGGAAAACCCCGGGGCGTGGCTCATGGCGACCGCTAAACGGCGCGGCATCGACCAGTTCCGGCGAAACGCCACGCTGGCGCGCAAGCAGGAGGAGCTCGGCCGGCAGCTGGAGGTTGAGCAGGCCCCCGGCGACGACCTGGAGGAGGCTCTCGACGACGAGGTGGGCGACGACCTGCTGCGGCTGATGTTCGTGGCGTGCCACCCGGTACTGTCCACGGAGGCGCGCGTCGCCCTCACGCTCCGGCTGCTGGGCGGGCTCACCACCGGAGAGATCGCCCGCGCCTACCTGGTCCCGGAGGCGACGGTCGCCCAGAGGATCGTCCGCGCAAAGAGGACCCTGGCAGAGGCGGGCGTCCCCTTCGAGGTGCCGGTGGGCGAGGAGCTGGCCGGCAGGCTGTCGTCGGTGCTCGAGGTCGTCTACCTGATCTTCAACGAGGGCTACTCCGCCACCGCCGGGGCGGATTGGATCCGTCCGGACCTGTGCGCCGACGCCCTGCGCCTCGGCCGGATCCTCGCCGAGCTGGCTCCGGACGAGCCAGAGGTGCACGGTCTGGTGGCGCTGATGGAGATCCAGGCCTCCCGCAACCGCGCCAGGGTCGGGCCGGCCGGCGAGCCGGTGCTGCTGCTCGAGCAGAACCGTGCCCGCTGGGACCAGATACTCATCCGGCGCGGACTGGCGGCGCTCGAACGGGCAGAGCGGCTGGGACAGCCGCGAGGGCCTTACGTGATCCAGGCCGCTATTGCCTCATGCCACGCCCGCGCCCGCACTGCCGAAGAGACCGATTGGAGGCGGATCGCCGAGCTCTACGCCGAGCTGGCCGCTCTCAACCCGTCGCCGGTAGTCCGCTTGAACCTCGCCGTGGCCGTGGGCATGGCGTTCGGGCCGGCCGAGGCGCTGCGCATCACGGATACGCTGTCCGGTGAGCCCTCCCTTCGGGGTTATCACCTGCTGCCGTCGGTCAGGGGCGACCTGCTGTGGAAGCTAGGCCGCAAGGACGAGGCGCGTTCGGAGTTCCTCGCCGCCGCCAACCTGACGCAAAACGCCCGGGAGACGGCGCTGCTGCTCGAGCGGGCGGCAGAGTGCGAGAAACCGGTATCGCCGGCCGGGATGCGCGACGCCGGCTAGCCGGCGTTCCCGGCGACCAGCCTGCCCGCCCTCTCCGCATCCTCCGGGCCGGGAAGCCGGCTCCGCAACTCCTCGGCGGCCCGTTCCACTACCATCAAGAGCTCTTCGTTGGACAGCTCCGGCATCCGCTCGTAGAAGACGGTGAGGCCGTTCCACTCGTCGCCGGTTGGCTCGGCGCCCAGGTAGCCGGCGTATGAAAGCATCTTGTTAACGTCGAGGTCGAGAGCCTCCGCAAGGCGCGAGAGCCGTTTCGGCGGCGGCACGATCTCGCCGCTTTCCCAACGGGAGATCGTCTGCTGCGTCACTCCAACCCGCTCGGCGAGAGCCCCCTGGCCGAGGCCGAGCTCCTCCCTGCGGGCCCTGACGGTACGGTCGAATAGTCCCATGTCTGGCAATAATAGGAACTTCGGGGGCTCCGCACCAACCTGGCGCCGAATTCCGTAGGGGAGGCGGGTCGTCAGGGCGGATCGGACGGTGACCGAGGCCGGGAACCCGCCGATATCCCGGTTGTCGGGCGTATCCTGCTGCCGTCGCATCGGGCGGACGAAGGAGGAACGTGGCGGAGACGGCGGCACAGCGGTGCATCAGGGAGGCGGTCTCCACGGTCAACTCCCGGCGTCTCAAAGACTCGGTTCCTCCGGCGCCGGCGTACCGCCCTTTGCCCCGGCCCTCCGGCCCCCCAGCCGTTGTCCCCGCTCCCGAGCCGTCGATCGGAGAAATCGGCCGGGCAGCAGTTCGCCTACGCTCCGGAGATGCCTCCTGCAAGGAGCTGCTCGAGGACTCCCTGCTCGCCCTGGAGAGGGATAACCCCCGGCTGAACGCAGTTTCGCTGACGACTGAGGAGCGGGCCCGCGAGCAGGTGCTCGGGCTGGACGAGGAGCTTGCGTCCGGAAGGACCCGTGGGCCCCTGCACGGCATCCCGATCTCGGTCTCCGATCTGATCCATGTGGCATCCGTCACAACACGAGCCGGCTCACGCTCGTTCCAGGTGGTGCCGGACTCCGACGCTACGGCGGCCGCCCTGCTGCGCCGCTCCGGAGCGGTCCTCCTGGGCAAGGCGGCGACCTCCGAGTTCGGCCTCGGGGCGGCGGCGCCCTCCACGCTCAATCCTGCGGCCGCCGGCGGAGCGGGCGGCTCGTCGGCGGGTCCGGCCGCTGCCGTTGCCGCCGGCATGGGGCTCGGCTCGCTTGCCAGCGACACCCGCGGCTCCGCCCGGGTGTCGGCGGCGCTCTGTGGTGTGGTCGGCTTCAAGCCGACCCTGGGCACCGTTCCTACCGACGGGCTGCTTCAGGTCAGCTGGTCGATGGACCACGTCGGCCTGCTGGCCCGGTCCGTGCCCGACGCAGCTCTGCTGCTGGACGAGCTGGCGGGCACCCGGCTTTTCTCATTCGCCGGCTCCGACCCGGGCAACTTGCGCATCGGCGTGCCGCCGGACGGCACCACGGATGTGGACTACGGTGTGCTGGGGGCGTTCCAGACGGCACTCCAGCGGCTGCGGCGTATCGCGGGTGAGGTGGTGGACGTTCTTCGTCCCGCAACGCTCGACTTCAGCAACTCGAGCGCCGCCGGCCTGGTCGTCAGCCGCAGCGAGGCGGCCGCCTACCACCGGCGCCTCGGCGTCGACCGTTCCAAGCTCCGGCCGGAGATCCGTGAGCAGCTCGAAGCAGCGGACCGGATCACTGCGGTCGAGTACCTCGACGCCCAGCGTCTGCGGTCTTCCCTGGCCGAGGCGATGCTCAAGGTCTTCGAGCACGTCGACGTGCTGGCGCTCCCCACCAGCCTGGTGCCGGCTCCGCCGATCGACGACGCGGACGATTACCTGGTCGTACTGTGCCGGAACACGGTCCCGTGGAGCTTCATCGGTTATCCCGCCATCTCGGTTCCGTGCGGCAGGACGGCCGCCGGCTTTCCGGTCGGCGTTCAGTTGGTGGCGCCCCCGAACGAGGAGGCCAGCCTGGTTGCGCTGGGCTCCGCTTTCGAAGCGGCTCGCTAGGTGTCCGCCCTCCAGCAGTGAGGAAGCTGTGGTTGGCCGGCCTGGTTGCCGTCCTGATCGCAGGCGCAGTGGTCTGGGTGGTCGCCGGCCGCGGGGCGGACCGGCCTGATCTGCCGGCGGACTCCGTATCCCCACCCGGTACCCGGCTGCCCGACGGCTTCTCGGTGCCGGACGGCGCGCTGCTGCTTGGTCCGGTGTTGCTTCGGGGCACTCAGGGGGACCCGGCCGCGGGGTGGACGGCGGTCCTGGCGGTTGAGGGGAAACCTCTCGACGCCTGGAAGCGGCTTGCCGGACGGATCGCCGAGCGCTATCCCGGCAGCGGAGTGGATGCATCGGCCGCCCCCGGGTGCCGTGCCCCGGCGGGCACCGGTCTGGTGTGCGAGCTGTCGGCTTATTCGAAAGCCTCCCCGGCCACGATGTTGCTCCAAGCCTCGCTGTCCCAGCCGGCCGACGACGTCACCGGGCGCTACCTGATCGTCCTGTCGGCCAGCCGGCTGGATCTTCCGCCCGGGATGATGCCGCCGACCTCTGAGTCGCCCGCATGGAGGGGAGGGGAGGCGCCGGCGCCCCGCCCGGCCAGACGCGCCCCGGAGGTCGGCGAGCCGCTGGCTCCTTCGTCAGTCGCCTATCCGAGCGACGACCGGCGATACGTCGTGTTGGAAGGCAGCGAGCTGCTCGCCCAGTGGGGAGAGGGAAGCTTGACCGGCGGCTTCGACGTGCTGCTGCGAACGACCGGGATAGCGACGGCCGAGGAGGTCGCCGAGGCCTACGCCGAGCAGGCGACTCAGTACGAGGGACCGGCCGGCGTGGAGCAGTACCGGTCCGGGCGGACGGCGTTCACCCGCTATCTGCCG
>DATAAN010000077.1:0-2441 GCA_036260105.1 Actinomycetota bacterium | reverse complement strand
GACCTCGACGGAGACCCCACGGGACTGGCTACCGGGTACGGTGCTGCCACCGGTCACGCTGCTGATGATCCCTCCGAGCGCTTGGCTGGTGCCGCCGCCCATCCGGACGCCGTCTACCTCCTGCGCGGCGATGCCGGTGATCTTGGCGACGACGCCGTCCTCTATCCTGGTGCCGCCCCGCTCCGTCTGAAGCGGGCTGTCCTGCCGTTGCTGCTGCTGTTGGGCCCTCTGCTCGTCCATGCTTCGATGCTCCTTTCGTTAAAGAAAAATATCCGCCGGTGCCCACTAGGAGACACGCCGAAGACATTATGCCATCCGGCGTGTGATCAGACGGTATATGGCCAGGAGAATAATGGCGCCTAGAGTCGCCACCAAAATAGACGACAGATTGAAACCGGTCACCCGGGTCCACCCAGGAGGCTGTTGACGATTAAACCGCCGATGAAAGCGCCGACTATGCCTATTACTATGGTCACGATTATCCCGCCGGGATCCGGTCCGGGCATGGCGATCTTGGCCAGTATCCCTGCGATCAGGCCCACTACGATCAAGGCTAAGATACCCAAAGTTCTCTCACCTCCCCCTTGCCACCGCGCTTCTCCACACCGGCTCGACGATGTAGTCCGGTTCCGTGTGCGCCACTCGCAGACTTCTACCCCGCCCCCGCATGACGTAAACGCTTTGTAGGCGAAAGGCATACCGCGAGGGAAACCCCCTACGCCTCTCTGGCTTGCCGTACGTTCGGTTGGAGGGCTAGGACAGGAGACCTTGCAACGCGGGTGTGACGAAGGCCAGCGCGAAGAGGACCGCCACCCCGTAGAGCAAAGGATGGACCTCGCCGGGCTTCCCGCGGGCCAGTTTGATCAGTACGTAGGAGATGAAGCCGAAGCCGATGCCGTAAGAGATGCTGAAGGTCAAGGGCAAGGTCAGGATGGTAAGGAAAGCGGGGATCGCCTCGTCCGCGCGATCCCAGGGGATGAAACGCACGGCGGTCATCATCAAGAAGCCGACCACCACGAGGGCGGGAGCGGTGACGGGGGAGACCAGGAGGTCTTGTCCCTCCGGTCCGGGGATGGCGACCGAACCGCCGATCACCGAGACCAGGGGCGAGAACGGCAGCGCGAGCAAGAAGAGCAACCCGACCACCACGGTGGTCAGCCCCGTCCGGCCGCCTTCGGCCACGCCCGCGCCGCTCTCGATGTAGCTCGTAACAGAGCTCGCGCCCATCGCCCCACCGCCGACGGCCGCCAGGGAGTCGACCAGCAACACCCTCTCGGCGTTCGGCAGCTGGCCTTCCTCGTCCAAGAGCTTCGCCTCCTGACCGACCGCTATCACGGTGCCCATAGTGTCGAAGAAGTCCGTCATGAAGAGGGCGAAGATCACGGGCACCAACGAGAGCCGCAACACCTCCGGCACCGCCAGGATCCCGCCACCGATCGTGGAGGTGTCGAAGCTCAAAGAGAACACCGAAGAGGGGAAGGGGACCACCCCCAAGATCATGCCGATCAGACCGGTGAGGAGGATGCCGACGACGAGACCGCCCCTGATGCCCCGGGCGACGAGCGCGAGCGTGAGGATGAGCCCGAAAACGGCGAGCAGGACCGGCCCCCGCGTGAAGTCCCCGAGCTTGAGGTACGTGACGGGGTCTGCGACCACGATGCCGGCGTTCTTCAAGCCGATAAACGCTATAAATAGACCGATACCGACGGCGATGGCGAACTTCAAGGACAGCGGGATGGCGTTCAGGATGATTTCGCGCAGCTTCGTGAGGACGAGGACGGTCACCAGGACGCCCTCCACGACCACGGCAGCCATGGCTTGCTGCCAGGTGAGGCCGAGGCCCAGGATCAGGGTATACGCTACGACCGCGTTGAGGCCGAGCCCGGAGGCCAGGGCGACCGGGAAGTTCGCGACCACGCCCATCGCGATGCTCGCCGCCGCGGCCGCAAGGCAGGTCGCCACGAAGACGCCCTCAACGGGGAGGCCGGTGCCTTCGGTGCCGAGTATAGCGGGGTTGACGAAGATGATGTAGGCCATCGTCATAAAGGTGGTGAGCCCCGCGACCACCTCCGTTCGGAGGTTCGTCCCCCGCTCGGAGAACCCGAAGAAACCGCCCAAAGTCTTCCTCCCCTTTCGACGAGCCGCCCGCTATGTGCGCCGCTAGCTAATATAGCAGCCTGCGGCGGGGAGGACTAACTCAGAGGCCGAGTATGGGCTTGTTCTTCCTCCAGACGAGCCAGGCTATGGAGAGGGCCCACACCCCGATGATCGCCGAGTAGGCCGGGAAGATCTGGCGGTAATACTCGGGGGTGTCGCCGGTCTCTATTACCGGTATGGATTCGTCTGTAGGTAAGCCGGCGACCTCGAGTCCTCCCTGGGTCGTGTCGTGGAAGATCACGGTCCCGACGGTGGCGAGTTTGCCGCGCCAGACCTGCTCGCCG
>DATAAN010000076.1:0-7886 GCA_036260105.1 Actinomycetota bacterium | reverse complement strand
GGGCCGACTGGAGGTCCACCAGGTGGCCGTCCTGCAGGTAGCCGCCAAGCCGCTCGCGCCCCAGGGGGTCGGTTCGCGTGGTGAAGAGGACGACGCGGGGATCCATGGCCCGGCTCTGGATGTGCCGACGCGTCAAGGTTTCGGGTGGCTCGCCGCAGCGTCGTCCACGCACCGGTAGCTCAGGCGCCGGTGCCCCTTGCCCTTGTTGTCGGCCTTGCCCATCTCGATGCGGCCGACCTCGCGGGTGTTGCGCACGTGCGTGCCGCCGTCGGCCTGGACGTCGAGGCCCACGATGTCGGTGAGGCGGACGCGCGCCAGGTTCGGGTCCACCAGGTTCTGGGCGGTGCGCAGCAGGTCGCCCCGGAGGAACTCCTCGCGGCTGACGTCGTAGTTGCGCACCTCGTAGCCCTTCTGCGCTTCCTCGTTGACGACGGCCTCGATGCGCTGCGGAAGATCCGGTTCCCAGCGATCGAAGTGGACGTCCAGGCGCGCGCGGTCGGGTTGCAGTTGGCCCCCGGTGAACTTGGCCTTGAAGTCGCGGTAGACGACCGCGGCGACGAGGTGGGCCGCGGTGTGGTGGCGCATCAGGCCGTACCGCCGCGGCTCACTAAGTCTTCGTCGTCAAGGCGACGAGAGCGTTCGACCGACGGCTACCGGCGGTAAGGCTCGAAAACGCCTGAATCCGTTTTCGCAACCACGCATGCAGCTCACCCTGCCGTAGAGCGCCCAGGTGATATGAGCCCCGTTGCACGCCGTGTACACCCTTTTCGCCAAGCCGCTACTCCAACAGTTGGCGCAGCCGCCTCGCCCGGGATCCGGGTTTCGAAGCCGGTCAGCCCGCCGGACCCAGTGGGCTGGTAGCCCGGTTAGCCCGACTCGACGAACAGAGGTGAGTCAGTCGCAAGGTTGTCCGGACAGCGTAGGATCGCTATGCGATATTCCTAAATGGACTCAGTGAAGTCTGAAGTCGGATCAAGGAGCAGATAGATGCCAATGCAGATCACCGGTTTCGAGGCTGACCCGAGTCACATGGTGACGATACGACTGATCGAACTTCCCCGGGGTGCGAGGACCACCAACACCAGAATCTTCATTGGCGGGCGGCCTCAGCCTAGCCCGCTCACCGTTGAACCTGAGGCTCAGGAGATTGTGTTCGACGCCTCCGAGTGCCGGGAAGACGGGCTCATTGAGGTGCAGGTCACGTTGATGGGTTCAAGAGGGGCTCCGGTGAGCGCCCGCAGCGCCGAGGAGTACCACGCCGCACAGGAAGCGCCGGATCACGACGGTGCCGACCCCGACTATTCAGCGACGATCAACTCCGTCTCTCCGAAACAGGCAAAACCCGGCGAGCGGGTGAAGATCGCCGGTAAGAACTTCGTCCTTCTGGAGGATGTCGTGATAACAACCGGCAGTAAGATTCCGGTCACGAAAGCGGGTAATACCGCGACGTTTGCCGTGCCGGTGACCTGCCAGCCGGGCATCTATCAGATCGGCTTCCACGACTCAAACGCCGTGGGTGTCGTGAGGTCCAACGTTCGGCTGGAGGTCGTCAGGACGGAAGGTTGAGATAGAGGTTTGAACCGGACGTCGGTGCGCGCCCCGGCGGCCCAGTTGGATTCAAAGTCTCCCCAGACCTGGGGACATCGGGGTTGACCCTGACCTCTGACTTCCACGGCGACGACGACAGGCACGAAGTCACTAGAAAGGGTTTTCCCCATGGCCATCCCGCAGGGCGCGATCCGCAAAGCTTGGATCGACAAGAAAGACGAGATAGAGAAGACCTTCACGATTGCGTCTGAGAACGACCGCCCGGCTTCGAACGCGCCGCAGCTACCCGATTACCAGGCCAATATTCCGGACATCGGACTGTGCGCCGACGGCGGTCGTTCGGCCAGTACATTCTGGAAGAGTGAGGGTGACAGCACCCTGCGCGTAAGTGAGCTGTTCGTCTGGAACCTAAAGGATGCCAAGCAGCAGGATCCGATCTTTTCTCCCGATGGTGGGAGGGTTGTCCTTCCGATCGGATTCTCGCTTCTCCAGGTGAAGGGATCCTTCGACGTCAGCACGGACTGCGCGTGCTACAGCTTTTTCGGCAGCAAGCTCAACTCGAACTCACGAACCGTTCATGGGCACCTGTTCGAGACATACAACTCTGGCCGGCTCGACTTCAGCCTCAGTATCGCGGGCCCCAAGTTGGCTTACCAAGATGTCTCCATTCCGGGTACGCCGTCACTGCAGGCCGGCCTCGACGATGGTTTGCCGGAGTGGCTCCAGAGATTCGCCGGCTTTATGGCCGGCCACGACATTCACGCATCGATTCGCAGTTCGATGGTGAACGTTTTTGCCACCCCTGCGTTCACCGGCCGAATGATCGAGACCCTGAACAAGGCGATAGGGCACTAATGCCCGATAGAGAAACGCCCGGCCCACATCCACTGCAGCTCGGCCAAGTTCTGTACGCGGTTCAGGACTCCACGCTGATCTACGCGCCCAAAGGGTCGAGCACGGCACGGTTCCAGCGCGTCAGCTTCGACGGAACCTCTGAGAAACCGGAGCCCGTGGTTCATCCTGCGATCGACATCGGGCCCATGGACGAGATCCGAAGCGCTCGTGCGGTCACCCACTGGGCCGGAGGTAGGCAGGAGGTGGCCCTGCTCACCAAAAGTGGGGTTTTCTACATCACGATGCAGGATAAGGCCGAGGCTATCGAGAAGGTGCAAGGTGGCGAGGGCGCCGTGTTCGTGATCGGTCTAGACCCGGATGTGCCTGACAAGCGGGTTCTCGCCCTGCTTGCGAACGACGGCTCCGGGTATTCCGTCGTACGGGTGGACGCGCGAGAGGACGGCAGCGGTTCATCGCCGCCGTGGCGGCTGCCTGCCGTCGTCAAAGGAACTGCCCTTGCGGCCGAGCTGGTCCGCCGAGACAAGTCCGCCATCCTGGTTCTGGTCATGCTCACGGACGACGGTTCACTGGAGGTGAATGCCGTGGCATGGAGCGACCTGCCTCGAGCGACGTCACAGTGCGTCAGCACCGTGACGCTGGGTAGCGTGTCGAAAGATGAGGCCGCCCAAGTGAACGCCACAGTGGCGCAGATGCGCTTTCGGTCCTCTGACCAGCAGCTGGCATTGACATGGGCCGACACGAACGCCGCCCCGCACATCGCTCTGGTGGGCTGGGGAGACGACCGCAAGTTCTCTGTGCTCGCCACCACCACGCCCGATATCGCTTTCGCTTCGCCCGAGCGGCCTGTCTATCGCGTGGCGGCCGCCGACCTGTTGGGCCGGGGCGTCGATCAGCTGGTGGTCGCTTATCCCGCGACTCACAACAAACAACGGAGGGTGGAGGGGTGCGCGGCGTTGATGTTCTTCGAGTTGGACGACGAGGGGTCCACGTCAAGACTCCTGCGCAGCACCAAGTACCGAAGCGATTACACCGTGGCCAACGTCGACGACCAACCTTTGACGTCCTACGACTTGCACCTTGGCGCCGGCCTCTTTGGTAGCTGCCTCGGGATACAGGTCATCGGTTGTGGCGCCAGCTTGGCCGACCTCATGGACGGCCAGGCGTCCGTGCTATGTGGATTCGTCGAAGTAAACGCGAACACCGGCGGCTTGCCGGCAATGCCCCCCGACGGAAGCGTCGCGCATATCAGTGCGGCCAAAACCCCGGGCAATCTCCTGGCTCGTATGAACCCGGAGAGCAGCATGCTCGCATTTCCCAGCGACATGGGAGGTCGGAGCGTCATTCTCGGTGCACCCCGCTACGAACGGAAGGCCGCTTGTAAGCAGATTCTGGCCATCATCCAGGCTCCTCCATTCGACACCAGGACGGTCGCTGCAAGTGGCCAGCCGAGCGTCAGCATCTCGTGGACGAGTGGGAAAAACGACAGCACCGGTGTCAACAGCGACGATTCGTACACGACCACGAAGGACTTGTCGGTCCATATGGCGGTGGGCAGCTTCTTCAATTTGACGACGGCGATGCACAACTCCTACGGCGAAAGCTTCAGCAAGGTGAATGACATCACCAACTCGACGAACATCCAGTTCCACGCGAGTTTTTCGAACGACGACTACCTGCTGCTGCTGGAGACGAGTTATGGCGTGTGGCGCTATCCAGTCCTCAGCAATTCGGACCAGATGGAAGCCGTCAGTTCCGGGAACGATGCCCCTCCCGAGGTCCTCGTGATCATTCCGCATGACCGATCGCCATCGACGATGTGGGAACCGGCGCGGACTTTTGCTTACCGGCCTCGTTCGGAGTTGGGGATGCTTCTCTCCTACGTCTTCGTGGAGCCCGAGCACTTCTCAGAAGAGAACCTGCTTTTCAAGCGCCAGGGGTCCAGCGTAGGCACGGACACCGTTACCGTCAGTTACGACAAGTCGGACATGACTTCCATCGGCGTGTCAAAGCACCTCTCGGTGGTCAATTCCTTGTCCGGTCATCTCGGGGTGAGTGCCGGCACCGAGCTGTTCGAGGAACTCCCGATAACGTTCGGGATCAACGTGGGGATGAGCTCGACCGACGCCAGGAGCAAGATCGAAACGACCCACATCACCAATCACACCGCGATGAGCGTGACCGTTGGGTTCGGTCAGGTGAAGGACAAGAAACACGAGTTCGCGTTTACCCCCCTCATCTATCAGCATGGCGAGCTGGGTTGTCTGGTGCTGACATGGGATGTCCCTCTGCCGAGCGGCGGCGCCTGGACCCCCGATGCCGTGGAGGAGGACGGTCGATTGACGAGCCCTCAGGTCTGCATGCTGCGGGTAGAGCCCGACACCGATGATCCTGTAAAGAAACAGTTCTCACGTTCGTTCTTCTTCGAAAAACGCGCCGATGACAAAGTGGACATCAGTGTCGAGATCTTCAACAACGGCATCTTGAACGCTGAGGATGTCTCCTGCGACTTCTATCTCGGACGGCCGGAAAAGGCCTACAGCAAGGAGTTGAAGAAGAAGATCGTCAGACTGCCGGAGACAAAACTGGGAACCGTGAAGATGCAAGGCATCCTCCCAGGCGCCAGGCGATCCACCATCAGGCTGCCTGACCAGGCGCTCCCGCCGAACTCGTACGTGACGGTGCAGCTATACAGCGGGGACCTCACTAATGACGACAGCGTTTTCTATGGCCTCTATACACCCAGGGCTTCAGCCTGAACGAATGGTTTCTCCGTAGGCTCCCCGGCCGAATCGGGACGTAAGCTCTTGGTCGAAGTGCCGGGTCGCCAACGACGGCTTTACGGACCCGTGGCCTGCCTGAACACCGCCGGGAAGCAGCTTGCTCGACGAATTGGCGTAGCGGTGCCCCTTAACCGGCTAGGTCTAGCTGCTCCGCCGTCAACTCGCTAAGAGAGCGCATCACGACCGACGCCTACCGGCGGTGAGGCTCGAGAACGGCCTGAATCCGCTTCCGTAGCCACCTCTGGAGCTCACCCTGGCCGTACAGCGCCCAGGTGATGAGAGCTCCGTTGTAGGCGGTGTACACGGTTTCCGCCAAGCCGCCGGCATTGGTGTCACCGGCCAGCTCTCCCTGCCGCGTGGCCTGCGCGAGCAAACCCGCGATTCGCCGCCGCACCGCAGCGGCCTGATCGGCCGCTTGGCCTCGCAGCTTCGGGTCTGCGACGTCGAGCTGAAGCATGGCCAGGTGGTTGGCCAGCTCTTCGCGGGTCGTGATGGCCCTCGCGAACCCGGCCAAAGCGTCCATCAGGGCCTCCAGAGGGCTCTCCGTCCGGGCAGCCGCTTCATCGAAGGCCTCCTCTGCGTAGGCGGTCGACCCTCCGGCAACCGCAGCAAGCAGGGCCGCTTTGGAGCCGAAGCGCTGAAGGAGCGTGGCAGGGCTGAGACCGACCTCCGACGCGACGTGAGCCAGAGTCAACCGTGCCGGACCGTGTTTGCCGATCGCCTTGAGTGCACCCTCGAGTATCTGTTCGTCGGTTACGGACCTGGGACGCGGCATGCAGAGAGTATAGCTTGAATATTTATGAATATTCATTTACTATGGCCTCGTGAAGATGTCCGGGGGAGGTCCCATGAAAAGATCTGATGTCCTGCGGCTGGCGCTGCTATGCGGAGCCCAGTTCCTGCTCGTGCTCGATGTCGTCGTGGTCAACGTGGCGTTGCCGTCGATCAGCGCTGACCTGGACGTATCGCCGGCCCGGCTCCCGCTGGTCAGCATCTCTTACACGCTCACGTTCGGAGCGTTGCTCGTGGTGTTCGGCCGGGCCGGCGACTTGTTCGGCCGGCGGCGGCTCTTCGTCGCCGGCCTGTGTGTCTTCGGGCTGGCATCGCTTCTGACCGGAGCCGCCGCTGGACCGGTGATGCTCTTTACCGGCCGGGCGCTGCAAGGCCTCGGAGCGGCGATGGTCTCGCCCGCCGCACTGGCCCTGCTGCTCGATTCGTTCCGGGACCGCGACCTGCGCAATAGGGCGATGGGGATGTGGGGAGCGGTTGGATCGGCCGGCGCAATAGTCGGCCAGGCGGTCGGGGGAACCCTGGTTACCGCCGCCGGATGGCGATCGGTGTTCCTGATCAACGTTCCCCTCGCCATCCTGATGGCCGCCGGGTCCAAGAACCTGGTGGAGTTGGCTGCGCGGTCCGGGAAGATCATCGATCTCGGGGGAGCCGTGCTGCTCGCGGGCAGTGTGACCGCGATCGCCGCCTCCTTGGTGCTGATCGCCGAACTCGACTTCGACTTTTCCACCGGCGTGCTTCTGCTCGCTTCGGTTGCGCTCGGAATTTGGCTCTGGCGGCACGAACGCCGCCACCCTGCTCCGCTGCTGGATTCGAAGCTTCTTTCCAACCGAGTGGCCCGTCTCGGAAATGTAGTGCTGGCGACCAACGCCGGGCTGACGATGGCGGCGCTCTACTTCACCACTCTGTACCTGCAGAACGTGTTGGGAATGAGCGCGATGGCGGTGGGGCTTGCTTTCACGCCGGTCACTGCGATCGTGCTCTGTGTCTCTCCCGTCACCGGCCGGCTGATATCCCGTTACGGCGTAAGGCCCCCGCTTGCCGCCGGAGCGGTTGCCGGATGTGCCGGACTGGTTCAACTGTCCAGGGTCCCGGTCGACGGCACCTACCTTGCCGATGTTCTCCCTGGGCTTTCGCTGGTCGCGGTCATGGGCGGCCTGTCGTATGCGGCAGCGTATGTCGCAGGAACCGACGGTGTCCCTCCGGACGGCGAGGGCCTGGCCTCGGGGCTGCTCAACACCGCGCAGGAGCTTGGTGCAGCTCTCGGCCTGGCGGCCATCTCCGCATTGGCGTTGGTCATCGGCTCATCGCCCGTGGAGAGCTACCGTGCGGGTTTCGTGGTCGCCGCAGGAACCGCCGCTTTCACCCTATGGGTATCGCTCCGGTTGCCCCGCGAAACCGGCAGAGTCGCCCGGGGATCCCGCCCGGCCGAGGTGGAGCTGGAGGAAGTCCGATGAGTGCCTCCTGGAGAGACTTCGAGTCGCAGGAGCCGGAGTACGCCGCCTGGGTGAAGGCCCGGTTCGAGCGTTATAACCTGGGACTTCTGGCGACCCTGGCGGCCGACGGCTCTCCCCGGATCAGCGGTTTGGAGCCGATCTTCTTCGGCGACGACCTGTGGCTCGGGCTGATGCCGAACTCTGTCAAGGGGGCGGACCTCCACCGCGACGGCCGGTTCGCACTTCACAGCGCCACCATCGACAAGGACGTCTCCGAAGGGGATGCAAAGATCCACGGAGTGGCCCTTCCGGTCGAGGACCACCTGGCGGCGGCCGCTCCGCCGGCGGCCGAGGGGGCCGATCTCTTCCGAGTATCGCTGGTCCGGGTGGCATCGGTGCAGGTCGACGTCGACCGGCTGGTGATCAAGTCGTGGCGGCCGGGCCGGCCGCTCCTCACGAGATACCGGCGCTGATGACA
>DATAAN010000075.1:0-15998 GCA_036260105.1 Actinomycetota bacterium | reverse complement strand
CGCGAACATGGGAGTCGTCCCGCCGGTTCCCGGCTTCCTGGAGTCTTTGCGTTCCTTGACCGAGCGCGCCGGCGCCCTCTTGATCTTCGACGAGGTGGTAACCGGCTTCCGGGTTGGCTATTCAGGCGCTCAGGGGATGTTTGGGATCAACCCGGACCTCACCACTCTCGGGAAGGTGATCGGCGGGGGGCTGCCGATCGGCGCCTACGGCGGCCGCAAGGATCTGATGACCCGGGTCGCACCCTCGGGGCCGGTCTACCAGGCCGGCACCCTGGCCGGCAACCCGATGAGCGTGGCGGCCGGCATCGGCACCATCCGAGGAATCCAGCGGTTCGCCGCCGAGCCGAACGGTGAGGACAACCCCTCGGGCCTGTACGCCCACCTCGACCGGCTGACCGGCGGGCTCACCGACGGGCTGGAGGAGACCGGCAAACGGCTGGGGATCCCGATGGCCATCCAGCGGGTGGGGTCGATGTTCACGCTGTTCTTCCAGGACGGGCCGGTGGTCAACCTGGATGACGCCAAGAGGTCGGACACTCAGCGCTTCGCCCGCTTCTTCCATGCGATGCTTGACGAAGGCGTGTACTGGCCGCCCTCGCAGTTCGAGGCGGCGTTCCTGAGCGCCGCCCACAGCACCGACGACGTGGAACGCATTCTCGCAGCGGCCGGGCGGGCGCTGGAAAGGATCGGGTGAGATGGAAAACCGCAAGCTGATGCGCTACTGCTTCTATCAGGTGGACCCGGCGTGGCGCCGCCTGCCGGACGAGGAGCGGGCGATGCACAAGAAGGAGCTCGCCGAGGTCGTCGCCGCCGCCTCCATTGAGGTGTACCCCTACTCCACGGTCGGGCTTCGTGAGGACAGCGATATCGCCCTGTGGCAGATCTCCGACAGCCCTGAGGGCATCATGGCTTTCCAGTCCGCCATGAACGGCACGGCGCTCGGCCGGTGGCTGAACACGACCTACAGCTACCTCGCGATGACCCGGAAGTCGGCCTATCTCAAGGGGCACAAACACGAAGGCCAGGAGTTCAACATGCCGGCGGGGCCTCGTGGGTCGACCTACCTGTTCGTCTACCCGCTGGACAAGCTGCGCCCCTGGTACAAGCTGCCCTTCGAGGAGCGCCGCAAGATCACGGGAGAGCACTTCAAAATCGGCCACCGCTACCCGAACGTCGCCATTCACACCGGCTACTCCTTCGGAATCGACGACCAGGAGTTCGTCGTCGCATTCGAGGGGGAGTCGCTGGGCGAGTTCCTGGACCTGGTGGAGGAGCTGCGGGGATCCGAGTCGTCAGCCTATACCGCCCGTGACGTGCCGATCTTCACCTGCGTGAAGATGCCGCTGGACCGGATCCTGGACCAGCTGGACGGCACGTCCGCAGGCTAGCGAACTCTTGGCCGAAGCCGTCGAGGTAACCGACCTCGTCAAGCACTACGGACGCTCCAAGCGGGGCCTGAACGGCATCAGCCTCACCATCGGCCAGGGCGAGGCGTTCGCGCTCCTCGGGCCCAACGGCGCCGGGAAGACCACCTTCGTCAAGTGCCTCCTGGCGCTGCTCAAGCCCACATCGGGATCCATTGCCCTGTTCGGCGAGCCGGTCGCCAACCCGGAGGCCAGGAGGGGGGTCGGGTTCGTACCCGAGACCCCCCGCTTTCCCGAGTACCTGTCGGCACCCGAGGTGCTGCGTATGCACGGCCGGCTGATCGGTATGTCGCCAGCCGTTCTGGATCCGGCCATCGACGCCCAGCTGGAGGCGGTGGACCTGGTGGACGCCCCGAAGCGGGTGAAGGCGTTCTCCAAGGGCATGGTCCGCCGGCTGGCGCTGGCTCAGGCCTTGCTCGGCGACCCCCGCCTGGTCGTGCTCGACGAGCCGACCGCCGACCTGGACCCCATCGGCCGGCGCAACGTGCGCAACCAGATTGCGGCGCTCAAGGAGCGGGGAACGACGGTGGTGCTCAACTCGCACCTGCTGTCCGAGGTCGAGCGGCTGTGCGACCACGTCGGGATCGTGCACAAGGGCAGGCTGGTCGCCGAAGGCGGGATCGACGAGCTGGTACCGGAAGGGCAGGACCTCGAATCCGTATTCGTGGATCTCATCGAAAAGGCCGGGACGTGATCGCGGTACTGACGATCGCCCGCGCGGCGATCACCGAGCACATCCGGCGCAAGTTGGTCCTGTTCTTCCTCGTCCTGGTCGGCATCGCCGGCCTCGGCCTCGTGTACGTCAGCTTCAACAACGATCTGACGGCGACCCTCGTAGGGACGGCAGTGGGGCTGGCGACCTTCTTCTCAGTGACGCTGCTGCAGGGGCTCTCTACCCTCGCTGCGGTAGCGGTGTCCATGAACAACATCGGCCGTCCGTTCTCCGACGGCGAGGCGATGCTGATCCTGGCTCGCCCGGTGGCGCGCTGGCAGTACGCGCTCGGCAGGCTGCTGGGCAGTGTGGCGCTCGTCGTGGCGCTCTGCCTCCTGCTGTCGCTGCTCCTCCAGGGCATCAACGTCATCGAAGACCGCAACCTCGGCCTCGAGCTATGGGGCCACTGGGCCACCCAGGCGTTCAACCTGATCCTGCTGATCGGCATCACAACGCTGATGTCGGCCCTCATCAACAATCCGGTAGTGGCCGCCTTCGTCGCATTTCTGGTCTACGCCTCCTCCCGGCTGGTCTCGACCCTGTACCTGCTGGTGGACACCGGCAGAGTGGGCGGCGCGGGGGCGGCGGTCATAAGCCTCCTCTGGTATCTGACCCCGAAGACCCTGGTGTCGCCGCTGGCGCTCGACCGGATAAGCCAGGGGGGCGACATCGCCGGCGCCAGCAGCATGATGCTTATCGAAAGCACCGAAGCCCGTATCGCGTGGGCGGTGGGCTACCTGCTCGTCACCTTGGCCCTGACCTTCGCGCTGGTCCAGCGCAAGGAGCTTTGACTCCCGGAACTTTCGATTTCGGGCGCCACCTCGATAGCTCAACAGGGCTCTCGTGCCTCCGGTTCGGCGCCGGTGGGCGGGGGTAGACTTGTTGGTCGGGAAAACTTTTCTGCGTCGGAGCAGCTAAGGGGTAGGCATGCCATCGAGATCCATCTGGAAAGGCGCAATCACCTTCGGCCTCATCACGATCCCCGTCGGGCTCTACACCGCGGTGGAGGAGAAGGACTTCCGCTTCAACCAGCTCCACGCCAAGGACAACGGCCGCATCAAGTACAAGCGCGTCTGCTCGGTCTGCGGCGAGGAGGTCCCCTACGACGAGATCGTCAAGGGGTACGAGTTCGAGAAGGGCAACTACGTCGTCTTCACCGAGGAGGAGATGGAAGCCATCCCCGCCGACAGCATCAAGGCCATTGACGTCGTCTCCTTCGTGCCGCTCGAGGAA
Organism: Actinomycetota bacterium; assembly: GCA_036260105.1. Taxonomy (GTDB): domain Bacteria; phylum Actinomycetota; class CADDZG01; order JAHWKV01; family JAHWKV01; genus JAJCYE01. The sequence goes on along the minus strand of DATAAN010000075.1, from coordinate 12,629 downwards.
ATCGATCCGGTGTACTTCCAGAAGCCGTATTACGTCGCCCCCGAGCCGTCGGGCGTCAAGGCGTACAAGCTGCTCGAGAAGGCGATGAACGAGTCCGGCCGGATCGGCGTCGCCAAGGTGACCCTGCGGGAGAAGGAGAGGCTGGCGACGCTGCGGGTGCGGGACGGCGTCTTCATCCTGGAGACGATGAACTGGCCGGACGAAATCCGGGAGCCCGACTTCGCTGAGCTGAAGAAGGACGTGGAGATCCGCCCTCAGGAGCTGTCGATGGCCAAGAGCCTGATCGAGAACCTGTCCGACACCTTCCAGCCGGACCAGTTCCACGACACCTATCGCGAACGGCTCGAGGAGGCCGTCCAGGCCAAGATCGAGGGGCAGCAGGTGGCGGTGGAGCCGACGAAGGAGCCGACCCAGATCCTGGACCTGATGGAGGCCCTGAAGGCAAGCGTCGAGGCGACGAAGGCTAAGTCGGCCGGCAAGGACAAGAAGGAAGAGAAGAAGGAGAAGGTCAAGAAGTCTGCTTGACCCTGCCTACTCCGGCAGCAGGCACTCCTCCGGCAGCTTGTCGTCCCGCAAACCCTTGAACGACGGCGCCCGCAAGCGGGGGGCTTTCGTGAGCTCCCGGTACTCGACCATGGCCACCAGCTCCGGCTTCACCCAGCGGACTCCCCGCAGTGGGACCTTGTCGGCAAACGGGCTGACCGGCGACTCGATCGCTTCGAGCCTCGGCTTGATCGCCCGGAGATCCCGTTCCTTGAACCCGGTGCCGACCGAACCGAGGAAGCGCAGGCGGCGCTCCGGGTCGTAGGCGCCGACCAGCAGCGCCCCGAGCGAGCTGGCACGTGCGTTCTGCCCGGCGCTGAAGCCGCCGACGACCACGTCGATGTCGTAGGTCGTCTTCACCTTCAGCCAGTCCCGGGTGCGTTTGCCGGCGAGGTAGTGGCTCTTCATCACCTTGGCGACGATGCCCTCCAGCCCTCTGGCCTTGGCCGCTTCGAACAGCGCCAGGCCGTGGTTGGGTATCGGCTCCGAGCGGAGCACCCGCTCGCCGAACTCCACCGACGACCGGAGGCGCTCCAGCCGCTCGGTGAGCGGCAGGCCACCGATCCACTCGCCGGCGGCGAAGGGGACGTCGAACAGCACCAGGTCCAGCGCCACCCTCTCAACACCGCGCGCGATGTCGCTCGGGCGGGACAGGTTTATGCGGCTCTGCAACAGCTCGAAGGAGGGCCGGGATTCGGCATCCAGGGCCACGATCTCACCGTCGAGAACCGCGTTGCGGATCTTCAGCCGCTCGTGGAGCCGGGCAAATTCCGGATACTGCAGGCTGCAGTTACGGCCGGTTCGGGACACCAGGGTGGTCGACGACTCGTTGCAGAACGCCAGGACCCGCACGCCGTCCCACTTCACCTCGAACAGGTGGTCGGGCGAATCGAAGGCGTCCTCGACCAGTGTCGGCAGCATCGGCGCGAAAATTGGGGGAAGATCCGAAATGGCGTCGAAACGCGGATTTCCGGTCATTTCGGGGCGCAAATGGCAGTCCGATGCCTAGAAAAGCGTCTATGGGGTATTGCGTTAGTTAACACAGGCGACATATTCTCCCGTTGTTCCCAGCCATGACACAGGACAACTTTCAACTCTCCCCATGAAAGAAATCACCTTCTATCTTGAGCCGGGCGCGTCTCCTGAGACGGATTGGCGGCAGCGTGCCAATTGCAAGGAGATTCCCGACCCCGACGTGTTCTTCCCCATCGGCACCACCGGTCCGGCGCTCGACCAGATCGAGCAGGCCAAGGCCATCTGCCAGCCCTGCCCCGTCAAGAAAGACTGCCTGGAGTGGGCGATCGAGACCCATCAGGAGTCCGGCGTTTGGGGCGGTCTGTCGGAGGACGAACGCAAGAGCGTGGTCGCGGGACGCCGCCACCCTTTTCTAGCCTAGATCGCGGCGGCCGGCAGAAGCCCGGCTGGACGCTCGGTGGGGACCTCAACGGAGAAAACCGCCCCACCATCTGACTCGTAGCGAAACTTGCCACCCAGCTCCGCCTCGACCAGGGCCGAGACGATCTGAAGGCCCAGTCCCCGATTTCCCGGCCCGAAGCCCTCCGGCAGGCCCCTCCCGTCGTCCCGGACCCTCATCGTCAACCACCGGTCCCCGCGCTGCATGCTTACCAGTACCGTCCCTCCCCGCTCGCCGAAGGCGTGCTCCACCGCGTTCTGGATCAGCTCAACCAGGACGACCGCCAGGGGCGTCGCAAGGTCGGAGTGCAGCTTTCCGGGATCGCCTTCGAGGCGGAGAGTGATGCGGCCTTCGGGATGCAGCAGCCCCTCGGACACCATCCGGATCAGCCGCCCGGCCACGCCGGCGAAGTCGACCTGCTGCCCCGACTCCTTGGAGAGCGTCTCGTGCACCAGCGCGATGGCCGCGATCCGCCTCGTCGCCTCCTCGAGCTCCCGCTTCGCCTCGATCGGCACCCGCCTAGCTTGGAGGCGAAGCAGGCTGGCGATCGTCTGGAGGTTGTTCTTGACCCGGTGGTGAACCTCCCGAATGACCGCCTGCTGCTTCTGCAGCTGCCGTTCCCGGTAGCGCAGCTGCGTCACGTCCCGCACCAGGACGAGAGCACCGGTAACCCGGCGGTCCCGGCCCTCCAGGAAGGGCAGGGCACGTTGCAGCATCACCGAGGCACCCACCTCCACGTCGATCTGCGCCGGGATGCCGGTCGCCAGTGCCTGCGTGGCGGCGGAGGCGTCGACCCCCGCATCGGAGAGCTTCTGCCCCTGGATGTTGGTTACGACGCCCAGACGCCGGTAGGCGGAGACTGCATTGGGACTGGCGTACATCACCTTGCCGAGCAGGTTTAGCCGGATCATCCCGTCGCCGACTCGCGGCGCCAGCTCGGGGTCCAGCGCTTCCCCGGCAAACGGGAAGACGCCTTGCGCCACCATGCGGGCGAGCACTGCCGCGCACTCCAGGTAGTTCTGCTCCAACTCGCCGCGTCGGCGGTTCTTGAGCGGTGCGCTGTGAATGGTCATCACGGCCGCCACCCGCTCCCCCACCGGCACCGGCACCGCCTCGATGCGGATCGGCATACCGTCGATGATGAGCGGCTGGTCGCTGCGCCAGCTGCGATTCTCCGAGTAGACCCGGTCCACCACCGGCAGCTCCTCCGGCCTGAGGGTTCTGCCGACCAGGTCGTAGGGATACAGCGTCTGGGTGGTGTAGGGCCGCATCTGAGCCAGGCAGACGAATCCGCTCCCTTCCTTGAGGGGGCACCACAGCAACAGGTCGGCAAAGGAAAGGTCGGCGAGAAGCTGCCAGGAGGCGAGCAGCCGGTCGAGGTGCTCGACCTCGCTCGGATAAAGGTCGGTTTCGTCCCGGACCAGCTCCGTCAGTGTTTGCATTGGTCCTTTCGAGGCGACATTAAGATGGATTGGTGGCCGGGCCAATCAGATATTCCAAGCTTACGGCGAACCAGATACTCCCCGAGGTCAGAGTGCACCTCGAGACCCTGAGGACGGCATACCGGGACGTCGAACGTCACCGGGCTGCGGTTGCACTCAGATCCCACACCAACGGTGGGGATCCGAAGGGTGGAGCCTGGGCCGAGTCGTCGGAGAGGGTGAACGAGGAGCTGGAGTGGTTCGAACGGAAAGGGATCCTCATCAAGGACATCGAACAGGGGCTCATCGACTTCCCCGCCGCGATCGAGGGAAGGGAGGTCCTTCTCTGCTGGAAGGAAGGCGAGCCGGAGGTGGCCTTCTGGCATCCGCCGGAAACCGGGTTTCCCGGCCGGCAGCCGCTGTGAGGTTCACCCCCTGAGGATCAGCCTGTGGATCTGACACGTCTCCGCCGTCCGCGCGCAACGCTCGCTCTACTCGCCGTGATCCTGTTCACCGCCACGGCCGCGGTGGTCGGCCTACGTTCCAACACGGCAGCCGAGGAGGACGCAACCACCGCCTTCTCGACCGGCCCGCAGCCCGACACTCCGCTGAAGGTGCCGGTGCCCGACCATGTCAACACCGTCCGCCCGTCCCTCAAAGCAACGTTTCCGGACGGCGTCTCGGACGAGGTGATCGCCCGGGTGGCCGCGGTGCCCGGTGTGGCTGCAACCGCCAGGGTCCTGCTGGCCAACCTCGTGGTGGAGGCGCCGGGTGGCGATGCGCAGGTGACCGTAGCCGCGGTCAATCCGGATGAGTTCCGGCCGCTCGCGCCCGAGGCAACCGCCCAGGCGAAGTTCGTTTGGGAAGGGCTGCACCGCTCGCAGATGCTGATAGCGCACGAGCAGTACCAGATCTTCGGCGGCAAGCCACTGCAGACGCTCGCCGCCAAGGGGCCCAAAGGCCGGGGGGTTCTGCGGGTGGGGGGCCTGGCGTCCAGCGGCGTGCCGAATCTGGCCGGCGCCATGATGTCCATGGACCAGGCGGCCAACCTCGGCCTCGGAGAGCCGACCCTCCTGCTGATTGGGATACATCCCGACGCCAAACCGGCGGAGGTGCTGAAGGCTCTCAACCGGGCGGTCCCCGGGGTGACCTTCGAGCCGACGAATCCCTCCGGCGCCCGGGCCTTCTACGTCGGTGCGTCGGCCCAGAAGGCGATCGGCAACTTCCGCTTCATAGCGAACGAGGACGGCACGATCAGCCAGGACCGCGGCTGGGTCGCCAGTCACATCACAACGAAGAACGTTCCCCTTCTCGGCTCGGTGACGTGCCACAGGGTCATGCTGCCGCAGCTTGAGGGTGCGCTTTCCGAGATCCGGGACTCCGGGCTTTCCGCCGCGATCAAGCCGGGCCAGTACGGCGGGTGCTACGCCCCCCGGTTCATCGCCAGCGACGCGGGCAAGCCTTTGTCCATGCATGCGTGGGGTCTGGCGGTTGACATCAACGTGGCGGAGAACCCGGCCGGTGCGAGGCCCAGGATGGATCCTCAGGTGGTGGCGATATTCGAGAAGTGGGGATTTCGGTGGGGGGGCCGCTGGTCAACCCCGGACGGCCACCACTTCGAGCTGGCGGCGCTGATATCCGGTTAGCTCAGCCGGTTAGCTCAGCCGGTTACCTCGGCCTGCAAAGCGGTGCGGATGTTGACGATCACATGATCCGGGCAGCAGGGGGTCTCCTGGCACCGGCTCCGCACGAGCAGGGTGAAGTGCATCTCCACCCCCAGCCGCTCCAAGCAGGCGCCGCACTCGGCCAGGTGCTCCGAAAGATACTGAACCTGATCTTCGGTGACCTCCCCGTCGAGTAGCTGGTAGAGGGACCCGACCAGCTTCCTGCAATGGGCGTCGTCGTTCATCTGGCTCTGCCTCCTTGGCCGACCAAACCTCGCTGTTCGGCCAATCCCCACAACGCTTTCTGCAGCGCTTTTCTTCCACGATGCAGCCGGGACATCACCGTGCCTATCGGGATGTCCAGCATATCGGCAATCTCCCGGTAGGAAAATCCATCGACGTCTGCCAGCGATACGGCGATCCGGAAGTCGTCGGGCAGGTCCGAGAGCGCCTTTTTGATGTCGTCGTCCCCCAGGGAGTCCAGGACGATGGACTCGGCCGACTCGGCGACGTGGTTCTGGTCGACCAGCGATTGGTACAGGTCGAAGTCGCCGCCGTCGTTCGCGGACACGAGCTGCGGCTCCCTTTTCTTGACCCGGTAGGAGCTGATGTAGAGGTTGGTCATGATCCGGTAAAGCCACGCTTTGAGGTTCGTGCCCTCCTTGAACTGGCCCCAGGAGCGGAACGCCCGAAGAAAGGTCTCCTGCACCAGGTCCGCCGCGTCGGACGGGTTGCGGGTCATGCGCAGGGCCCCGCCGTACAGTGCGTTTGCCAGAGGCAAGGCTTCTTCCTCGAACCGGCGGAGTTCCTCCTCCGCCAGCTTCGGGGGAACGGGCTTGTCTTCGACGGCCGGCGCGGGTTGCGAGGTGTTCACCTTCCAATACTCAACACAATGGCGTGCAATCGCAAACCGGCAAGACGCCGGCACGCGGAGGAAGCGGTTCCGCCGGTCTTCGGCAGTTGATCTCGGACATAGCCGACTGTTACCCACCACCAAACGAGCTGGAAAAAGAAGTCCTCCAGGCATGGAAAGGGCCGCCTGTCGGCTTGGCGGCCCTTTCGCTTTGCGGGACTACCATGGCGTTGCACTCCCGCACTGCCGTCTCCGTAGTCGGTCGGAGAGGAGCGGGTTAAACATAGCGGTCGCACTTAGCAGCGTCAACTTATTTTCTTAGGGTCACCTAACATTCGGTTCGGGCTCAGGTGGACCGGGCGTCTCTGCGACGGAACACGGCCATCCCGCCGGCCAGCATGCCCGCTGCCCACGCCAGCAGGACTGCGAGCGCACCCGTTACTCCGTACGTCGGGCCGTCCCCTCCTACCAACGCCATCCCGGCCGATCCGGGGAACCATCCGCCGATCCGCTGGAGGGCCTCGACGCCGCTCGACGCCAGCGACATCGGCAGCATCAGAAGGACGAGAAAGCAGCAGCCGATGGAGCCGGCGACGCTGGGGAGCATGGCGCCCATGCCGAGGGCGACGAAGCCCACCACGGCGGAGTAGAAGCCGATTGCTGCGACGTCGCCTAACAGGTCCGGCCAGCTCCAGGGAGCAGCCGCCCCGTCCAGGACGTAGATGCCGACCAGAGAGCCGGCGAGTGTGGCCGCGACGCCGCCGGCGAAGAGGACCGGCGCCACCAGCAGCGCCTTGGCGAGCAGCAGCCGTGCCCGCCGGGGCACCCACTGGAGCGTGGACGCGATGCTGCCCGTGGCGTACTCGCCCGCAATCGCCATGCAGGCGAGCGTCGCCAGAGCCAGCTGTCCCAGAAGAAAGACGCCCATCCCGGCGACATCACCCGGTGTCATGGGAGGCACCACCTCGCCGTTTGCGTAGGAAGCGGACGCCGAGAGTCCCACCATCGCAACGTACGCGACGACCACGATGACCGTCGCGGCCAGGCACCACCAGGTTGACCTGACCGAGCGCAGCTTCACCCACTCCGAGCCGACCGCAGCGGGGAGACCGCCTTTGTGGCGAATCGGTTCCCGCAGCACAGTCATTGGACTTCCCCGGTTCGGTCGATGTGGTCGGCGCCGGCAACGAACTCCAGGCTGTCTCCGGTAAGCGCCATGTACGCCTCCTCGAGCGATGCCTCGATGGTTTTGAGCTGGTGGATGCGGATGTCCATGGCGTAGGCGAGGTCTCCCAGCTCGCCGGCGGTAGCACCCTCGACGAGAAGGCAGTCGTCGCCCATCCGGCGAACCGAGAGCGACTCCTGGAGCAGGCGCCGGCCAATCGCATTGAGATCCCGGCGGTTCGGGACGCGAATCTGGACCCGTCCGCCTCCTGCGCCGGCCACCACCTCGCGGACAGGTGCGTCCATGAGCAGCCGTCCCCGGCCGAGCACGATCAGATGGTCGGCCGTCAGCTGCATCTCGCTCATCAGGTGGCTGGAGACGAGCACGGTCCTGCCCTCGGCCGCCAGCTTCCTCGCCAGCCGGCGCACCCAGCGGACACCGTCGGGATCCAAGCCGTTGACGGGCTCGTCGAACAGGAGCACGCCCGGGTCGCCGAGCAGAGCGCCGGCGATGCCGAGGCGCTGGCTCATGCCGAGCGAGAAGGTGCCCGCTCGGCGGCGGGCGGCATCCTGGAGGCCGACCTCATCGAGGACTTGCCCGACCCGGGATTCGGCGATTCCGTTGGACCGCGCCATCGCCTTCAGGTGGTTGAGGGCGCTTCGCCCTGGATGCAGCGCCTTGGCGTCCAGCAAGGCGCCGACCTCCGTCAGCGGGCGGTCGAAGTCTTCGTAGCGACGGCCCCGGATCAGAGCCCGCCCGGACGTCGGGTGGTCGAGGCCGACGATCATGCGGAGGGTTGTCGACTTTCCGGCGCCGTTCGGTCCCAGGAAGCCGGTTACCCGGCCCGGCTCGATCTCGACCGTGAGATCGTCGACGGCCAGCTTCTGGCCGAAGCGCTTGGTCAGTCGATGCAGAGTGATCATGCATCGAAGTCTGCGGGAGGGAGTTCTGCCGCACCATCGGGATTCCTCCCGATATCTCCCCGGTACCGCCTCCGCCGGCTAAGGGTTTCCCCTCGGCCGCGGCGGGGTTCGGGAGTGGGTTAAGCGACGGGAGTGGGGCTCCCTTCGGCCGCCGGCTCCTCGGCCAGCGCAAGGCTGGCGGCGGCCAGCGTGCAGTTCCCTGCCGGCTCGTTTGCCGAGGCGTCCGAACCGACGAGCTGGCGGGCGGTACCCGAGGCGGTGATGCTCTCGTCCTGGATGGTGCCGAGCTCGGCAAGCGGGCGGTCCACGTCGAGGTCGGTTTCGTCGGTGACGACCACAGTGGCGTCCCTGCCGGCTTGGAGGCCGCAAAGCTGCGCCGCCTCGTCGTTGATGGACTCGAGGTTGACGGTCAGCTGAACGGTAACCGAGCCGCTCGGGTCGATGTCGATGCCGTCAGGACCGGCAGAGACGTCCACGTCGACGTCTACGTCCTCTACATCGACCGCGCTCACGTCACCGGTCAGTTGAAAAGCAGACTCCTGACCGGTCGTCGGCGCCGTGGACGTGTCGTCCGCCGTGTTGCACGCCGACAGGAGAAAAAACACGCCCAACACCCCGGCGAGCCTCCGGGGTCTACCTCCACGAGTCATCCGCCACCTCCGTCTTGGGTCACTGCGACCCGCATAGCCTACGCCGGAGGCCGGGATGCAGGACGGCTCATGGGGCGCGTTCTAGCCGGAGCGGCCGAAGCTCTCCTGGAAGGCTTCGTACTCGTCCTCGGACGACTCCCAATCGTCGGCCCTCGTTTGGAAGTTGAGCGCGAACCCATAAGAGTCGTTGGCGAATCCCAGGTTGGCTGCGTGGAGGTTTGCTCCCCGGGAGGTGTAGGTCCACTCCCACATGGCCGCCGTCGGGAAGTTCTTGAACTCGGTCTCCTCCAAGCGGATCTCACGGTAGTTGGAGTGGCGTTGCGCAAAGGAGCTGGCCTGCTGCTCCCAAGCCTGCAGCGCGTCCTCACCCGGGTCGTTCGTCCAGTCCACCAGCAGGTACTTGCCGTCCGGGCCGTTGAACCGGACGGAGCTGCCGTCCCCGAGGGCGTTGCTCCTCGTCGACCACCCGCGAGGCGCCGCAATGGAGTAACCGGTGTTCCCGAGAGCCACCCGCCGCCACCCGGAAGGAACGTCACCGGCCGCCGCTCCCCCGGCGGTGTCGGGTTCCTCCGCGTCTTCGTCCTCCTCAGAATCGTCGTTTCCGGCAGCTGGCTGCTCCGAGTTGGCCTCCGGGGTCGACTCCGGAGCCGTCCCACCCGTGGAGCCGGCCGGCTGTCCGGTGGAGCCGGTCGGCTGTTCGGCGGCGCCCGCCGGTTGGTCCGTGGGGCCGGTTGCGGACGGCTCCTGGCCGTCGGGGGACGACAGCAGCCTGGGTACCAGCAGAAAGGCAAGCAGCAAGAGGGCGACGACGCCGGCCGCAACCACCCACGACCGCCGGTCGCCGGCCGGGACCGCCGGAGGCGGCGCGGCGGGCTGCCTCTCCACCTGGGTCGGCGCCGTCGGGCGCGCCGGCGCCACCGGCATGGTCGCCGCGGCCGGCTCGGGAAGCTCGTCCTCCCAGGTGGCCTCCATGTCGGGCACCGCAGCCAGCGCGTCAGCCGGCCGCGGCGGCGGCTCTGTGGGCTGAGGCGGTGGCGCCGGGGCTTCGTCGTCGGTCTCCTCGGAGTCTCCGCCGCCCAGAAGGGCGGCCAGTCCTGCGGGTGCAGCAGGGGGCAGCACGGCACCGGCTGCGCTGGGAGTGCCGTCGACGGGCGTTCCGTTTACTTCCGCAACAAGCGGGCTCTCGGGCTCGCCGAGTGCCGCTATCGGCTCGATGATCGACCGCACGTCTTCCGCCGTCGCCCGATGCGCCGGATCCTTCTCCAGCAAAGCTTTGATGGCCGGTCCCAAAGGCCCGGCATGGGACGGCTCCGGCACGGGATCGTTGGAGATCGCCATCAACGTCGGGAGCGGCCCATCCCTGTCGAAGGGACCTTGCCCCTCCACTGCGAAGAACAGCGTCGCGCCCAGGGCCCACAGGTCGCTCGCCGGTCCGGCCCGCTCACCGGAAACCTGCTCGGGGGACATGTAGGAAGGCGAACCCAGAAGCAGCCCGGTGGCGGTCAGGTGGGGGTCGCCTTTGACGGAGGCGATGCCAAAGTCGGCGAGTTTGACCGCGCGGTCGGACACCATCACGTTCGCCGGCTTGACGTCCCGATGCACTATGCCCTTGGCGTGTGCGGCTGAAAGGGTATCAAGCAGCTTCAGGCCGATGAAGGCCGCCCTTTCCGGCGACAGGGGGCCTTCTCGGTCGACCACTTCCGCCAGGGTGGGCGAGTCGACCATCTCCATGGCGATGAAGGTGTAGTCGCCCTCCTCCAGCACGTCGTACACCGTCACAGCGGAGGAGTGGCTCAGGCGAGCAGCAGCCCGCGCCTCCCGGAGAACCCGCTCCCGTACCGCCTCACGCTCGGAGTCGGGCAGGGACGGCGGAAGGCTGACCTCCTTGATTGCCACCGTCCGGCCGAGCACCTGGTCCTCTGCGCGCCAAACGGTGCCCATGCCGCCCCGCCCGAGAGGCTCTATCAGGCGAAAGCGATCGGCGACTACGCGATCTGCCATCGCCCTTCCTTACCCATCGAGAGGGAATTTCAAGGGATCGGCAGTGTGAATGGGCAAACCCTCCAAAAAAGAAACCGGCCCGCAGGGGGCCGGATTCTTTTGGAGTCTCCCAGGTCTACTCGACCTTCTTCCACCAGTCGTAAATCATCCTCTGGTCCTCCGGCGAGTCGCACCGGAAGGAGCCTTCCCACTTGATCGGAAAACCCTGCTTGAAAGCCATGGTTTCCGGTGAGTCGGCGGTCGGGCGCGAGCCACAGGATTGCGTCAGGCCGGGGGGAGAGGGTGGCGGCGCCGCTGCTGCCGCCTGAGGCGAGACGAGTGATGCGATAGCTGCTGCGGAAACCGCAGCCGCTCCGGAGATGCGTCGCTTCTTCGATTTATCCATCGGACGATGGTAGGGTCACCCGGCGCTCGGGTCAATATCCAATGTGCGGTTCACGAGACCCATGCCGAGGAGACTCTGGACGCAGGGAACTGCCGACGCGGCGAGGATCTCGGCGTCCATGCCCGTCTCGTCCGCCGCCTCGGCGATCAGACGGCCCAGCGGCGTACGGCCGTCCATTCTCAGCAGCACATGCAGCGACTGCGGCTCCACCCGGTTGGTGAGTCCGATCCCGTCGTCGAGCAGGATCACTGCGTCCTGAGCGGCGTAACCGCCGTCGCGGTACAAAAGGATCTGCTCCAGGCGGTGTCCTTCGATCGGAGCGAAGGCCTGATCCAGCAGCGAACGCCCACCGCCCGACCGCTGGAGTTGGTCCTGTGCGTCGAAGATGCGCAGCAGGTGGTCGCTGGAGGAGCCGGCTGGACCCCTCAGGAGATCCATTGCTGTGACCCAGGCCTCTCCGGACTCTCGGCGGCGAAGGTTGACGGCTCCCAGGCTGATGGATTCGATCCCGTGATCCCCGTAGTAGTCGAGCCATCGGTCGAGGGTTCGGGAGAACCGTTGGGAGTCGGAAGCCAGGTGCTCGTTCCAAGCGGCGGCGTAGGCCAGTGGGTCCAAGGTGTCGTAGCGGAGCAGGAGCGCGTCACATCCGGTGCCCTCGACCCAGCGCCTCACCGGGGCATCCCAGGGCTCGTCGGGGACACTTACCCAGTTGCACATCACGTGGGCGAAGCCGCCGTCCTTCAACACGCCGGCCGCTCCTTCGACAGCGGTGCGGGAGAGCTCGTCCGCCTCAAAGCCGGCGTCGCGAAACAGGTACTCCTCCGACGGCGAGATCACAAACGGCGGGTTGGTGACCACGAGGTCGTAGGTCTCTCCGCGTGTCGGCTCGTACATGTTGCCCTGGCGCGTTTCGACGTTGTCCACACCGTTCAGCATGCAGTTGAGCTCGGTGAGCCAGAGCGCCCGCGGGTTGAGGTCGAGTGCGACGACCCTGTCGGCGTGGCGGGAGGCGAGCAGCGCCTGAAGCCCGCTGCCGGTCCCGAGGTCCAGGACGCTTTCGACCGGCCGCCTCACGGTCATGCTGGCCAGCGTGCGGGCCGACGAGGTCCAGCCCAGGACAGAGTCGACCTGCAGGTTGTCCAGTCGGTGGTTGTCGTGCGCAAACAGCATGCCGAAGGCGGGGACGATCCGAAGCTTGGGCTGCAGCTCCGAGCCGGCCGAGCCGAGCAGACCGATTTCTATGAGATAGGAGATCTCGTCTCCCGCGAAGCTCGCCTCCACCTCCGTCCGGTGAACGGGGAAGCCAAGGAAGAACAGTTTGAGCAGGACGTCAAGCCGGTCTCCGGCTTTTAGCCTGCGGACCACCACGGGAAGGTCCGCGGCTCGTACGGTCAGCCGGTCGTTGAGCCTCAGGCGGAGGGCAATCGTCTGCTCGTCGTACTGCTCCGATAGCAGGAGCTCGCGAAGGGCCGCCAAGTCGGGGACGGATTCGATCTCGGACCTCTTTCGAACGGATATGGGCTCTCGATCCTACGACCGTAGCCGGATGAGGTTACGTCGTGCGCGGTTCGGCCGGCGCTCACAAACCGCAGGAAGATCCAATCCGGGGG
>DATAAN010000074.1:0-9466 GCA_036260105.1 Actinomycetota bacterium | reverse complement strand
CTGAAGCCCGTCCGCTGGTAGCGCGCTTGTGCGGCCGCCGGCTGGAAAGCGACGGTCAGCAACGCCAGAGCAACCAGGGCACGCCGGAACACGAGTGATCTACAGGAGGGATCTTCCAGGACTCCACCACACACAGTGACTAATCGTCACATATTAGGTCAGTGCGCCGCCGGAGAAAAGGCCTCGCTCCTCCAGCGGTCGGGGTCTTTCACCGACCGGAAGGTGATCGAGTACCGAAGCGACCTGACGGCCGGGATGCTGTGCTGCCATGCCCACCTGACCTCGTCCTGCAGGACGTAGGCGGACGCCGGCTCGAGAGTCTGGTCCCACACGTACCGCTCGCCGCCCACCGAGCGCTGGAAGCGCATACGTGACTCCGATAGGAGGGAGACGCCGATCACCTTCCCGCCGAACATCGGAGCGTCCCGGTGCCAGCCGATTCCGGCCCCCGGGGGATAGCGGGTCACGAGAGCTTCGTCCAGGTCGGGGGGCGCCATGCCGGCGAGCTCGGCGCAGCGCCGCCGCAGCCCCTCGAGCTCCTGGGGGATCGGCGGCCCCGGCTGCAGCTGCCAGCTCTCGTAGCCGTAAAGGAACCCGTAGTGGACGGTCTGGCGCTTCGCGGCCTGGCCGTGCATCACCACGTCGCCGTACTCCAGCGAGGCGACGAAGCTGCACAGCTGGTCATGGTGGTTCCCGGCCAGGAAGTTCCGCACATAGACAAGGCCCAGAGGCTGGCACCTGATGCCGCTGCTCCTCGCCATACCCCTCCGTAATGCCAGACAGGGCCGGCGAGCCGGCCCTGTCGAGGAAATGTCTGCTTAGCGCTTCGAGTACTGCGGCGCCTTGCGGGCCTTCTTCAGGCCGTACTTCTTGCGCTCGATGATCCGGGCGTCCCGGGTGAGGAACCCCGCCTTCTTCAGCGTCGGCCGCAGCTCCGGATCAAGAGCCACCAGAGCACGGGCGATGCCGTGCCGCAGGGCGCCGGCCTGACCGTTGACGCCGCCGCCCTCGATGGTGGCGACGATGTCGTAGTTCTTCGCCAGCTCGAGCATCTCGAGGGGCTCGAGGATAACCCGCCGTACGGCCAGGTTGGGGAAGTAGTCCTGCAGTGAGCGGCCGCCGTTGATGATGAAGTTACCCTCGCCGGGCACCAGGCGGACGCGGGCGATCGCCTCCTTGCGGCGGCCGGTTGCCCGGGAAAGCTCTGTCACTGCCATCAGTCGTTACCTCCTACTCCTAGTTCATTGCGGAGCACCAGAGGCTGCGGCTTCTGGGCGGCGTGGGGATGCTCGGCCCCGGCGTAAACGTTCAGCTTGCTCGCCATGGCGCGGCCGAGCCGGTTGCTCGGCAGCATGCCCTTGATCGCCTTCTCGACGACCAGCGCGGGACGCTCCCTCATCAGCTTGTCGTACTTCAACTCGCGCATGCCGCCCGGGTAGTTGGAGTGGCGGTACCAGATCTTCTGGTTCACCTTGTTGCCGGACAGCTTCACCTTGTCGGCGTTGACGACCACCACGTGGTCGCCCGTGTCCAGGTGGGGCGTGAAGGTGGCCTTGTGCTTGCCGCGCAGCACGTGCGCTACCTGAGCGGCCAGGCGCCCGAGCACGAGGCCCTCGGCGTCCACCACCCACCAGGTGCGCTCGATTTCAGATTTCTTTACCGAATGCGTCTTTTGCATTGTCCTCATCCTAACCAGTACTGCCCGGCAGCGCCCTCGGCGCCCCTATGTCAGACCAACTCCTCCGGGTACTCCACCGACACCAGGAACAACCCGTGCGGCGGCGCCACCGGCCCCGCCTGCGACCGGTCCCGGGCGTGCAGGATCCGGTCCATGTCGTCGGGATGGATCTTTCCCGTCCCCACCTGCACCAGCGTCCCAACGATCGAGCGGACCATCTGCTGCAAAAACGAGTTGGCCGTTATCCGGATAATCGTCAGGTCGCCGTCGTGCTCGATATCAATCGACTCCACCCGGCGAACTGGGCTCTTGCCCTCCTCCACCCGGCCGAACGAGTCGAACGCATGCTCGCCGAGCAGCGACGCAGCCGCCTTGCCCATCAGCTCCCGGTCCAGAGGATGCGGCAAGTGCCAGGTGGTGTGCCGGGCAAACGGGTCGTGGATCGCCCGGGTCAGGATCCCGTACTCGTAGGTCCGGGAGGACGCCGAGAATCGGGCGTCGAAACCGGCCGGAGCCGCGGCAATCTCCAGGATCGCGATGGCTGGGCCGCACATCGCGTTCAGCCGCTGCTGGAGCTTGTCCAGGTCGAACGGAGCGTCGGCGACGAATGACATCACCTGCCCGAGAGCGTGAACCCCCGCGTCCGTCCGGCCCGCGGCTGAGGTGGCGATCGGAGTCCCGAGCACCTTCTGCATCGCCGACTCGATGGTGCCCTGGACGGTCTCGACGTCGGGCTGCCTGGCGAAGCCGTGGAACGGCGCGCCGTCGTAGGCAACCACCATCCGATACGTAGCCATAATTCGCGCCCGAGGCCGGTTGGCCTACTTGCTCTCCGATCCGCCGGCGTCGTCGCCGGAGGCTTCCTCTGCCGGAGCCGCCTCGGCTGCCGGCTTCTCCGGCGCCGCCGCGTCCTCATCCTTCTTGCGGGCGCGCGGCCGGCCCTGCGGCGCCTCCTCGGCGGGAGCGTCCGCCTTCCGGCGGCCGAGGCGCCGCTTGCGCGCCGCCTCGCTCTCTTTGGGAGCGGCCGCCGTGGTCTCCTCGACGAACTCGATGATGGCCATCGGAGCCGCGTCGCCCTTGCGGGGGCCGAGCTTCAGGATGCGCGTGTAGCCGCCGTTGCGGTCGTGGTACTTCGGCGCCACCTCGGCGAAGAGCTTGTGGACCACGCTGTCGTCCTCGATCAGCTTCAGCGCCTGCCGGCGGGCGTGGAGGGTGTCGGACTTGCCGAGCGTCACCAGCTTGTCGGCGTAGGGCCGGACCAGCTTGGCCTTCGCCTCCGAGGTCCGGATGCGCTCCTCGTTGATGAGCGAGGTGACCAGACCCCGGATGAGGTGCCTCTGGTGGGTGGGCCCTGAGGCCAGGCGCGGTCCTTTGGTCGGCTTGGGCATCGCTCTAGCTCGCGCTTCGCTGCTTGAGACCGAGGTTGAGCTCGGCGAGCTTCTGCTTGACCTCGTCGATGGACTTCTGGCCGAAGTTACGGATGTCGAGCAGGTCCTGCTCGGACTTCTCGACCAGCTGGCCGATGGTCGTGACACCCTCCCGCTTCAGGCAGTTGTAGGAGCGGACCGAGAAGTCCATCTCCTCGATGGGCAGCGACAGGTCCGTGCCGTCGCCCTCGGCGCCCGGCTCCGGGCCGAGGAGCAGGCCGGGGCCCTCTGCCAGGTCGGCGAACAGCTGGAACAGCTCGACCAGCGTCCGGCCGGCAGCGGAGAGCGCCTCCTTGGCCGTAAGGCCGCCGTTGGTCTCGATGTCGACGATCAGCCGGTCGTAGTCGGTCTTCTGCTCGACCCGGGTCGGCTCCACGGCGTAGGTAACCCGACGGACGGGGGAGAAGATCGAGTCGACCGGGATGAGGCCGATCGGCGCACCGGCCGGCTTGTTCCGCTCGCTCGACACGTAGCCGCGTCCCATCTCGACCGTCATCTCGACCTCGAGGCGTGCCCGCTTGTTGATCGTGCAGATGTGAAGGTCCGGGTTCAGGACCTCGATGCCGGCGGGCACCTCGATGTCCGCCGCGGTGACGTCCCGGGGACCGTTCACGTTCAGCCGGATGATCACGCTCTCCTGAGACTCCGAGCGCAGCACCAGCTGCTTGATGTTGAGGATGATGTCCGTGACGTCTTCCTTGACGCCCGGGATGGTGGAGAACTCGTGCTGCACGCCCTGGATCTTGATGGCGGTGACGGCCGCTCCGGGGATCGAGGAGATGAGGGTCCGCCGCAGCGAGTTGCCCAGCGTGTATCCGAAACCGGGCTCCAGCGGCTCGATGCTCACTCGGGCGAAGTTGCTCTCCTCCTGAGAATCGAAGCTGATCTGCGGCCGGTGGACCACAAGCATGTTGGATTCCATGAACGTCCTTCCTGAAGGCTTACTTGGAGTAGAGCTCGACGATCATCTGCTCCTGGACGGGAGCGTCGATCATCTCGCGGGCCGGCTCGGCCAGGACTCGGATGCGAAGCTCGCCGGCTTCGAGGCTGAGCCAGTCGGGGATCGTCCGGCCGGCGGCGTAGGCAGCCGCCTCCACGATCCGGTCGACGCTCTGCGAGCGCTTCCGGACCTCGACGACGTCGCCCGGCTTCACGTGGTAGGAGGGGATGTCGACCTTCTTGCCGTTCACCTGGAAGTGGCCGTGGCTGACGAACTGCCTGGCCTGGGGCCGGCTCATGGCCAGCCCGCCACGGTAGACGATGTTGTCCAGGCGGCTCTCCAGAAGCTGGAGGAGCCTGGCGCCGGTGACTCCCTTGGCCCGGGAGGCCTTGTTGTAGTACAGGCGGAACTGCTTCTCCCGCACGCCGTAGATGCGGCGGGCCTTCTGCTTCTCCCGCAGCTGCAACAGGTACTCGCTCTCCTTGATGCGGCCTCGGCCGTGCTCACCCGGCGGGTAAGGACGGCGCTCGATCGCGCACTTCGGCGAGTCGCACCGGGTGCCCTTGAGGTAAAGCTTGATTCGCTCCCGGCGGCAGAGCCGGCAGACGGGTGATGGTTGGTTTGCCATCGCCTACGCTCCCTTCTCTTGCGCCGGACGGCACATCCGGACTACTTGAATTCGTTTGCTCAATTCAGACCCTCCGCCGCTTCACCGGGCGGCAACCGTTGTGCGGGACAGGAGTTGCGTCCATGATCCCGAGAATCTCCAGCCCGGAGGCCTGCAGGGAGCGGATTGCCGTCTCCCGGCCCGAGCCCGGACCCTTCACGAATACGTCGACCTTGCGCACGCCGTGCTCCTGCGCCCGCTTGGAAGCCGCCTCGGCGGCCAGCTGAGCGGCGAACGGCGTGGACTTGCGGGAGCCCTTGAACCCGACGTTGCCCGCAGAGGCCCACGACAGGGCGTTGCCTTCGAGGTCGGTGATGCACACGATGGTGTTGTTGAAGGAAGACTTGATGTGAGCCTGCCCGTGGGGGACGTTCTTCTTTTCCTTGCGCTTCGCCTTCTTGGGCTTCGCCACCGCCTACGCTCCTTTCGGTCGCTGCGGACGGGAGAAGGCAAGGCCTGGATCAGCTCGCTCAGTCAATTACTTTCCCTTCTTCCGCTTCACGCCGACCGTCTTCTTCGGACCTTTGCGGGTGCGGCCGTTGGTGTGGGTCCGCTGCCCGTGGACCGGGAGGCCGCGGCGGTGCCGGATGCCCTGGTAGCAGCCGATCTCGACCTTCCGCTTGATGTCCTGGGCCACCTCGCGGCGCAGGTCACCCTCGACCTGGTAGTTGCCCTCGATGTAGCCACGCAGGCGCATGACCTCGTCGTCGGTGAGGTCCCGAACCCGCTTCGACCCATCGACCATGGTGCCCTTGACAATGGCCTGGGCCCGGGTGCGGCCGACCCCGAAGATGTAGGTCAGACCGACGTCAAGCCGCTTCTCGCGAGGGAGGTCTACTCCCGCAATCCGTGCCAAGGCCTACGCTCCCTCGACCTGCGCCCCTGCGGGGCGGAGGATCGGATTCTGAACTGCGAGGATTCGCTCCCTGCGGTCGCTCAGCCAGTGCTGCGGACCGGATTCCGAAAGGCTCGGATTCGCTCGCATGCGGTCGCTCACTTTCAACCCTGCACCTGCTTGTGGCGCGGGTTGGCGCAGATGACCCGGACCCGCCCGTGACGGCGGATGATCTTGCACTTCTCACACATCTTCTTCACGCTCGGCCTTACCTTCATTTGCGAAAAGTCCTATCTGTTCCGGAAGAGCCAGACGATGCGGCCCCTGGTGAGGTCGTATGGGGACATCTCGACCTCGACCCGATCACCAGGCAGCACCCGGATGTAGTTCATTCTCATTTTTCCGCCGATATGAGCCAGGACCTTGTGGCCGCCCGGGATCTCGACCCGGAACATGGCGTTAGGGAGCGGCTCGACGACCGTTCCCTCAACCCGAATGGGCGCTTCCTTGCCAGACTTGTCCTTGGTCGCCATATCCTCACTTAATTCCGGCTCTTCCATGGCGCCGGTCGCTAAGCTTCAGCGACCCGGCTCTTCGCAGAACCGTGCCCCACTCGGGGACGGATCTTGGGACTTACGCCGGAGGGTTGGTAACTCCGGCCTCTTCGGCTTCGCACGCGTCAAACATGCTGCCACAGGCCGGAACAAGAAACTATACCAGCGATAAGCAGAATCCGCCACGCCCGACCGGCGCCTGCGGTCTATCCATTATGTAGCCAATCCGCACCTTTGGCAGGCGGTCCGCGCCGCCTCGGCGGAGGTAGGGAAAAGCCATCGCCACGGGTTCCCTTTTCCGCCCGGTGATGAGAGGATCGCCCCGGATGAGACCCGAACGACACCCATCCGGAGCTCTGCGGCGCCTTGCGGCCGTGCTCGCCCTTCTCTCCTCGACGGCGCTTGTGCCCGCAGGCAGTGCTCTGGGCGCCTCCAGCGCCGCCTCCATCCAAAAGGAGATGGACCGGGTTGCCGCCCAGTACGGCAAGCTGGAGACGCAGCTGGCACAGACCGAGGCCAAGCAGGCCCAGCTGACGAAGGAGCAGAAGGAGGCGGAGGCGACCATCGCCGCCAAGTCGGCGGCTCTGAAGGCCCGGGCGGGCTACATGTACAAGACCGGAGGGGTGAGCGCCATGCTCGGCCAGCTCCTGACCGCTCCCTCGTTCGGCGACTTCGTGAAGCGCGTCCACTACATGGGAGTCCTCGGCAGCAACGACACCCAGCTCATGGAGGAGCTGCGGCTTGCCCAAACCAAGAGCAGCGACGTGGCCGCTCAGCTGGGCGCTACCGAGGCCAGGCAACGAAGCCTGGCTCGCAACCTGCGGAGCCAGCGGGAGACGCTCGAGGACCGGCTGGCAGAGGCCCGCCGGCTGGAGGCTCAGAGGCGCCGGGCGGCGGAGGCGGAGCTGCGAAGCCGTAGGGCGGCTCAGCTGAGCGCCCCGCGCCGTGCGCAGTTGCAGGCGACCGCGTCGGGCGCACCGAAGGTCTCGTCCGCCGGGCGCTTCTCGAAGTTCACGCTCCCCGTCTCGCCGGCCGGCTTCGCCGACACCTGGGGCGCCGCCCGCTCGGGCGGCCGCCGGCATCAGGGCACGGACGTCATGGCCCCCTGCGGGGCGCCGGTGCTTGCCGTGACCGACGGCAGCGTCCAGCGGCTGGCTTCCAGCGGCGCCGGCGGGACCTCGCTCTACCTGCGGGCAGCCAACGGCGACGTCTTCTTCTACGCTCACCTCAGCGGCTACGCGGGCGGCGTGAGGGCCGGCACGCCAGTCTCGGCCGGCCAGGTGATCGCCTCCAACGGCAACTCGGGCAACGCACGAGGCGGTCCCTGCCACGTCCACTTCGAGTGGCACCCCAGCGGCGGGCGGCCGGTCAACCCGTACTCGCTGCTCAACTCCGCCCGCTAAGCATCCGGAGAGAGCAACGTTGCGGTGGCATGAGTCACCGCCCGGCGGAACCCAGGTGGTTAGAGAGCGGTAAGTATGCGCGCGCCGTCGGCGGTCACCGCGACCGTGTGCTCGAAGTGGGCGGAAAGGCTGCCGTCGGCAGTGACCACACTCCAGTTGTCGGCCAGCAACTTCGTCTCCCAGCCGCCGGTGTTGACCATGGGCTCGATGGCCAGGACCCAACCCTCCTCCAGCACCGGGCCGCGCCCGGGTTTGCCGTAGTTCGGCACCTGGGGGTCCTCGTGCATCGACCGGCCGATGCCGTGGCCGACGAACTCCCTCACGATGCTGAACCCTGCACGCTCAACGACCTGCTGGATCGCGTAGCCGATGTCGCCCAGCCGGTTGCCCGGCCGGCAGCATGCGATGCCGGCGGCGAGGGCGGCCCGCGTGACCTCCAGCAGCTTCCTCGCCTCCTCTGAGACCGTGCCGACGGGAAACGTGTAGGCGCTGTCGGCGTGCCAGCCGTCGAGAATCAAGCCGAAGTCGGCGGAGAAGATGTCGCCTTCGTTGAGCTTTCGTCCGTCCGGTATACCGTGCACGACCATCTCGTTGGGCGAGGCGCAGATGCTTGCGGGGAAACCGCGATATCCCAGGAACGAGGGCACCGCACCCCTGAGCCGCATCGACCTCTCCGCCATCTGGTCGAGCTCCTTGAGCGTCACCCCGGGCCGTACCTGCTCGCCCATCTCGCGGATGACCTCTGCCAGCACCCGGCCGGAACGGGCCATCTTCTCCAGCTGTTCCGGCGTCTTGCGAATGATCATGGCGGGCGGAGCCTTCTTTGCCGGAGCCGGTTGTCCTGAGCCTGGATGGTACCGTTCTCTGGCCCCGGGGCGGTAAACGCCCGGCGTGGGCTCTGGAAGCGGTATTCGGTCGCAGACGATAATGGGGCGACCGCCCGCAGCCGGGCTCCGGGATCGATGCGCGGTGCGCAGGGAACGGTGTAGATGGATCTCAAGGTCACTCAGGGAAAATCGATTCGGCTCCCCGCCGACTTCTACTCCGGCGACAACAGAGCCGACCCGGCTAATCCCAGAGTCAAGATCGTCGACTCCAAGGGGGTCGTGGTCGTCCGGGACGCGTTGCCCACCCGCGAGACGAAAGGGATCTACCGCTTCGACTTCGAGGTGGCGGCCGACGCCCCCACCGGCGTGTGGCAGGCGGTGTGGACTGCGCAGATGGACGGGCGCATCGTCACCGGAAGCGACCCCTTCGAGGTGCAACCCGCGGCCGGCGCCAAAAGTGAGCTGCCAACCAGCGCGTCCGCTCCGGGCACCGGCGCGGCGGCTTCCGCGGCATCGGGCGCCACGGCTGCCCCCGGCCAGACCCGCGGCCCCGACGGCGCGCCGATTGCAAACCAGCAGGGGGCGCCCGGTCGAGTAGGCCCGCCCTCCGGCGCTTCGCCAGGTTCTTCGACGAAGACAAGGCCCGCAGGTGGTGGCACTGCACCGGCCGCTTCCACTCCTCCGGCCGCTTCCCAGGCCAAGCCGGGATCCGTCCCGCCCGTCACGGCCCAACCAGCCTCAACCGGTGCGCCTGTTGCGCCGCCGCCGCAGGCGTCCCCGGGCCGCCGGCCGGCCGGCGCACCGCCTGCCGGAACTACAACCGGCCGGGCGGGCGGTCAGCAGGCCGGCTCGCCGGCGCGTCCCCCAGGGAGTCAGCCGCCGGCAGCTTCAACCACCGGCGCGCGGACGCCCACTAACTCCTCCGGCCAGGGGCCCCGGCCCGGCGGCCCCGTGGAGGCCTCAACGCCCGGCGCGGCGGGTCGGCCTCAACCGGCAGCTTCAGCCGGCGCAGGACCGGCGGCGCCTCCACGTCCCGTTCCCAGAGCTCCAGGGGAAGGCACCGGGCCAGGCACGCGGCAGCCGGCCGGACCAGTGGCTGGCACGCGACCGCCCGCAGCGGAACGGGTAGGCGAAC
>DATAAN010000073.1:0-10253 GCA_036260105.1 Actinomycetota bacterium | reverse complement strand
GCCTGAAACGCATGGTTTCCTCCGTGTTTCCCTATCAAGATTTACCGGGTGAGCTTACCGCGGTCCGGGCAAAAATCGGCTCAGCGCCCCGTACCACCACGGCCCGGTGCCCCTGGGTCCAGGCCTACGACGACCAGGTCCTCCGGACCGGCGGTTTCAATGGGGGAAGCCCTGTACCGCCGCCGCTGTCGCAGCTCGAAGCGGCGTGCGATCTGGCTCAGCGTGAAGTTGACCACCAGGTAGATGGCAGCGACGAATACCAGGGACTGCAGCAGGTTCTGAAAGAACTCGCCTGCGATCTCGCCGCTGTGCAACAACTCCTCGTACGCCACCACCGACGCCAGCGAGGTGTCCTTCAACAGCGTCACGAACTGGCTGACGATCGTCGGGGTCATCCGGCGGTATGCCTGTGGCAGGATCACCAGCCGCATCGCCTGCGACCGCCGGAGCCCGATCGCCTGAGCCGCCTCTGTCTGGCCCCGGTCCAGGGAGAGGATGCCGGCGCGGAAGATCTCACCCAGAACCGCCCCGTTGTACGCGGTAAGGGCCGCGGCGACGGCTCCGAACCGGCTCAGCTCGATGCCGAGGGTCGGAAGGGTGAAGAAGCTGAAGAGCATGAGCAGGATGAGCGGGAAGCCGCGAAAGAACTCGATGTATGAGCGTGCCACCATACGCACGACAACCAGCTTCGAAAGCCGGCCGAGCGCCAGCAGGGTCCCCAGCAGGCAGGCGCCCACCAGGGCGACGGCTGCAGCTCTCAAGGTGTTCACCAGCCCCGTGCCGAAGAAGCGGAGCACCTGAGGATCGGTAAGTGTTGTCCACTTTTCCGCATCCAGCTCCCCCTCCTGGGCGAACCGGCGGATCGCCAGGAAGATCACAAAACCGAAGACGGCGGCGGCCAGTATCGAGATGAGCGTCACGCGCTTCCGCGCGCGCGGGCCGAGCTCGTCGGCCAGCCTGACCGCTACCACCGACTTCCTCCGCCTGCGCGCACGATCATCGTTTGAAGGCCGCCCGCGCCTCGATGCGCCCGACGATCCAGCCCGCCGGCAGGGTGAGCAGCAGATAGGCGAGGGCTGCGCCGAAGAAGACGAGCAGTCCCTGCGAGGTGTCGGTGATGAGCCGCTTGCTCTGGAAGGTGAGCTCGTGGACCGCGATCACCGAGGCAAGCGACGTGTTCTTCACCAGGGCGATGTAAAGGTTGCCCAGCGGAGGAACGACCGATCTCAGCGCCTGCGGCATGACCACCGAGCCGATGACCTGAGGAAACGTCATGCCCAGAGCCCGGGCTGCCTCCGCCTGGCCGGCCGCCACCGTGTTGATCCCGGCGCGGACCGCCTCCCCGACGAAGGCGCCCGTGTAGACGGCCAGGACCAGGGCGGCCGAGGTGAACTCCGGATAGACGATGCCCACGGCCGGAAAGCCGAAGTAGAAAACGGAGATGAGAACCAGTGGAGGAACGTTGCGGAACGTCTCGACGTAGGTGGCCCCGGCCGCCCGGAGGGGCGGCACGGGGCTCACCCGAAACGTCGCGATGATGATGCCCAGCAGCAGAGCACCGGCGAAGCTGGCCAGTGTGAGGAGCAGCGTGGTCCGGATCCCGACCCCGAACGAGTCCAGGTTGTCGAGGAGCAGCTCCATCGACTAGCCGCCGGGCCGCGCTCGGCGGTTATCTAGCTGCCGGCGAAGGCGACGCCATTGGAGACGGCGAACCGGTGGGCGACGCCGAACCCGTGGGCGACGCCGCCGGAGACGCAGCCGTGGCGGTCACCGTGGGCGAGGCCGCCGGCGATGCGGAGGCCCCGGTCGACTGGTACCGGTCCACCTCGGGCGGTTCCGGAGCGTCCACTCCGGCCTCTCCGACGGTTCGCTCGAACGCCTCTTCCCAGCTGCCGTCCTCGTAGGCCTGCTCCAGGGTGTCGTTGAGGAAGTCGCGGAAAGCGTCGTCACCCTTCTTCAGTCCTATGCCGTAGGGCTCCTCGGTGAACGTGTTCTCCACCACCTTGAAGTCATCGGGGTTGTCCTTGACCAGGCCGAGCAGGATCACGTTGTCGGTGGTCACTGCGTCCACCCGGCCGTCCCGGAGGGCGTTGGCGCAGTCGGTGTACCTCTCGAAGACGATGGAGGTGTCCGCCTGCGGCGCCTGCTGCTGCAGGTTGCGCAGCGATGTGGAGCCCTGCGCCGAGCACACCTTCTTGCCGTTCAAGTCCTGGACGCTCTCGATGTCGTCGTTGTCCCTGGCGACCATGATGTCCTGGCCGGCGATGAAGTACGGCCCGGCGAAGTCCACCTGGGTCTTGCGGGCGTCGTTGATGGTGTAGGTCGCGACGATGATGTCGACGCTGCCCTTCTGGATCTCGGCCTCGCGCACCGCCGAGACGGTCTCGATGAAGTTGATGTGCTCGTCCGCCTCCTCGAGCGTGCCGCCGAAGATGGCCCGGGCGACGATCTTGGCGATCTCCACGTCGAAGCCCTCGATGTCTCCGGTGACCGGGTTCTTCAATCCGAAGAGGTTCTGGTCGAACTTGGTGCCCACGTTCATCCTGCCGCGGTCCTGGATGGCCCGCATGGTCGTGCCTTCCTCGAACTCGGGCGCGGCGACCGACTCGGAGTCGTCGGGCGCCCCCTCGATGGCCGGGTTGTCGGCCCCGCCGCACGCGCCGGCCACCAGGCCGAGGCACAGCACGAGGGAAAGCAGCACTGCACGGGATTTGCTCATACGTCCTCCTGACTCAATGGGCAAGAATCTTGGATAGGAAGTCTCGCGCCCTTTCGGTCTCCGGGGCGGCAAAGAATCGGTCCGGCGGAGCCACCTCGACGATGCGCCCCCCGTCCATGAAAACCACTCTTCGGGCGGCCGACCGGGCAAAGCCCATCTCGTGGCTGACGACGATCATGGTGGTCCCTTCAGAGGCCAGCTCGACCATCACGTCCAGCACCTCCTTGATCATCTCCGGGTCCAGCGCCGAGGTCGGCTCGTCGAACAGCATCAGCTTGGGGTTCATCGCCAGAGCCCGGGCGATGGCGGCCCTTTGCTGCTGGCCTCCGGACAGCTCAGCAGGGTAACGATTGGCTTTTTCGTCGATGCCGACCCGCTTCAAAAGCTCCATGGCCCGCGCCTCGGCGTCCGGCCTCGACATGCCGCGGACCTTGATGGGGCCCATGGTGACGTTCTTGAGGATCGTCTTGTGGGCGAACAGGTTGAAGGACTGGAAGACCATGCCCACGTCGGCCCGGAGGCGGGCCAGCGCCTTGCCCTCCTCCGGAAGGGGCTGTCCGTCGATCAGGATCCGCCCGGAGTCGATGCCCTCCAGGCGGTTGATGGTGCGGCAGAGGGTGGACTTTCCGGATCCGGAGGGCCCGATGACCACCACGACCTCGCCGCGGTCGACGGTCAGGCTGACGTCCTTGAGGGCCTGGACGTCGCCGAACGCCTTGCTGACGTTCTCGATAACCACCAGGGGAGACCCGTCGGCCGTCATGCGGCGGAATCTATCACCGGCGACCTGCTTGCCGCGCCGGTGGCGGACTACCCTGTGACGCTTCCGCTCAGGAGGTCGACGTAGACGCCTACCCCGGTCGGCCGCAGGTGGACGCCGTCTTTGTAGAAGACCTCGGGGTGAGCCGTGGCGGCCGCCTTCCAGTCCACGAGCCTGGCGTTCGGGTAACGTCCTATGTTCTCGGCGAGCAGCTGGTTGTTGACGGACTCCCAGGGTCGGGCAACCTTCACGTTCACGACCAGAACACGTGGGACGTCCTTCAGCAGCTCCATCAGCTGGTCGAACTGCTTGACGGTGATTACTCCGTTGGTCCCCATGTGCACGATGACGCTCTCGCCCAGCTCCCCGCGCTCCTTGAGCCCCTGCGCGGCCTCTATGACGCCCTTGGTCTGACGCCCGATACCGGCGTCCACGATCGCATTTCCGAAGCGACCGATCAGCGCGTCCCTGGCATAGAGCATCACCGAGTCCCCAATAGCGGTCACTCTTCCGGCGGGCGCGCCGGCGAGAGGCGGCGGCGGCGGCTGGACCGGAGCCGGAGGAGGGGGCGCCGCCCCGGGCGCCGGAGGCGGCGGGGCCTGCGTCAGGTTCACGCCCTCCATCGGCTGAGAGGCGCTGGCCGAGGTTGAGACGTGCTCCAGAGCGGCTTCCGCCGGCGTCTCCGGGGCCTGGTGTGGGATGACGATCCCGGATCCGATGGCGGCGCCGGCAACGGCCAGCAGTGACAGCGAGGCAAGCCCGGCGGTCGCACGGCCGAACTTGTGCGACGACAATCCCGTCCGCACCTTGTCCCACGCCCGGCTCAGGGCCCCCAGCCGGACCGGTCTCTCGACGAGGCCGTACCCGGCCACCGCAAGAGAAAGCGTCAGACCGATGCGAACCGCCAGCAGGGGCAGCCCGGTGAGGTTGGTGTCGAGCTCGGGACGAGTCAGCATGAAGACCGGCCAGTGCCACAGGTAGATGGAGTAGGAGCGCTGTCCAAGCCATCGCATCGGCAGGTTGCCGAGCAGCGCCCTCGTCACGCCCCCCGGATGCGACGCCGCTCCCACGACGACAACGGACAGGAGGGCGACCATGGTGAACCCGCCCCGGTACAGCTGGGGCTCGAACTCGTTCCACGTCACCACCATCCAGCCGATGGCGAGAAGCGAACCCAGCCCCGCCGTGTCGCGGGCGAAGCTGCCCACCCAGTTCGGGGTTGCCGTCCGGTGCCCGGGGCTCCAGACGAAGGCCAGAGCGGCCCCGAGGAGGATTGTGCCGACGCGGGTGTCGGTCCCGTAGTAGATCCGTGAGGTGTCACCCTCGGGGTTGTAGAGGACGGCCATCGCCGTGGCGGACCCTGCGACTGCCAGCAGCACCCACTTGACGAGCCGCCGCGGATTGCGGCTCTTGTTCCGCAGGCCGAACGCCAGGACGACGGGCCACAGCAGGTAGAACTGCTCCTCGACGGCCAGGCTCCACAGATGCTGCAGGAGCGGCGGTCTGCCGATCGCCTCGAAGTAAGGCTGGTCCTGGAAGATGAGCCACCAGTTGCTTACGTAGGTCAAGGCCGCCGTCAGGTCGCCCCTCAGGTTCTCGTTCTGGTCCGGCGCAAGCACGGGCACGATCACGGCGACCACGGCCAGCATCAGCAGGAGGCCGGGAAGGAGCCGGAGAGCCCGCCGGCCCCAGAACCGCTTTAGGTTGATGCGCCCGCTCCGCGTGTGCTCGCTCAGCAGAAGCGCAGTGATCAGGTAGCCGCTGATGACGAAGAACACGTCGACACCGAGGAAGCCGGCCCGGGCCCACGGAAGGTCCGCGTGGTAGGCGAGCACCGCCAGAACCGCCACCGCCCGTAGTCCGTCCAGTGCCGGCATGTAGCTCAGCGAACTGCGTTCCGCGGGGTTCTGGGTGGGGGTCTTGGCTATCTTCCGGTGCTTGCCGTGGGGGTTGGGCTGCGGCGCGCGACTGGCGTCGGCCCACTTGTAGGCCGGCGCGGACGCCGCTTCAAACCTGGTAGCCATCTTCCGCCCTCGATGCTTCGCCGAAATCTTTGTCAAGTTCTGTTGCGCTGGGGGGACGCAGATGATACCCGAGGTTGGGAAAACGCGAAATGCCTTTTCCTTTCTCGGAATCTCCGTACTCCGCTACGCAATCCCACGGAAGTCATCCGTATCTCCGCTGAATAGCTTTTGCCTTGCGGAAGACAAGTCGAGCACCGGGGGTTGAAGCTATGCGGTTCTTCGTCGAGCGAGGGGTTCGTTGCTCCTTCTATGTAATCATCGGGTTGAGCATGGTGCTCGTCACCACGCCGGATCTGTCGGGGGCATTTCACTTTTCCGGTGCCCTGTTCCTTTGGCCGGTGATCGGGCTGCTCACTTATTTCCTTCACCTCTTCGAGGACACCGGGAAGCTTGCGAGTGTGCTCCGCACCGGGCTCCCGGGTGGGCGCAGGTACCTGGCGTCGGCTCCCGGAATCTCCAGAATGATTTCCGGCGGTTCCACTGCGGCTCGGGCGAAGCGGGCGTGACCGTGCAGGTGGAGGCTGGCTACCGCCTTCAGGGAACCGTCCTGGACGCATATGCGGGGGCTCCGTTCTGGCTGGATGGAAAAGCCGGTGACGCCGGTTCGGTCGCCGTCACTTCCTGGCTGATCGACGACGGGCATGTGGCCGGGATCGGCGTCTCGGGAACCCCGCTCATCACGGTGACGACGAAGACTGGGGCCGGCGCCGCAAGGCGCTCCCGCCGCTTGCTGTTGATCGACGAGGACGCCCCGCCCGAGGTGGTGCGGTGGGTGGTCGACGCCTTCCAGGGACGGCTCGGCGGACGGCTGGCCGACCTGGCGTCGCTCAGCGGTGAGCAGGTCGGCTTCTACCAGGTCCCGATCAACTACCGCCTCGAGGAGACGCGAAGCACGATAGCAGTCCCAGACATGCTGAAAGTTGTTGCGACCGGCCGCCCGATACCCGCCAGTCACCCGGCGGGGTCGGCCGCTCCCTGGCGGTCCAACTGGATCGGGGACGGGACCGATCTTCAGGTCGAAGTGCCGGATTTCGGGATGGTATTCCGGAGGCCACGGGCGCGGGTCGTGCGAGGATCGTTCAGGTTCGACCTGCCGTGACCGCCGGGGAGAGAGTCGCCTTGATGGTCCCTCGATCTGAATCTATTGTGTCGGGAAGAGAAATCTCGAGTTCCGGCTATCCGAAAACTAAGGGAATGCTGCGCAAGACGAGGCTTGTAGGCCGAGCTTTGCTTCAGTCGCAGCTGGAAGAGGTCCGAAGGACCTCGGCCTCGGGCAACTTCCGCTGTGCCGTGCTGTCGGGGGACCCCGGAGTGGGCAAGAGCCGGCTGGCGGCGGAATGTCTTGCTGCGGGACGCCGTTCGAGCATTCCCCTCGTCGCCCGTGCATATCCTCTGGGCGAGACGGCTCCCATGGGCCTGTGGGCAGAGGCTTTCGAGGGATATCTCCGCAACCTGCCCTCGGAGGAGGTCGTGCGCCTATGCGGCGGCTTCCTCGACGACCTCGCCGGCCTGCTGCGAAGCGTCGCGGCAGTGACGGGATCCGCGCCCATCCAGGAGCCGCCCCGCCAGAGGCTGCTGCAGGGGCTCGCCGCGCTGCTCGCCAACCTGTCGAAGCAGGCTCCGGTGCAGATAGTCCTGGACGACCTGCACCTGGCCGACGCCTCGTCATGGGAAGCGCTCCACTACTTCGCAAGAAGCCTCTACCACGAGCGCATATTGGTTGTTGCATCAGCCAGGGCAGCTGAGCTCGACAGCTTGCCGATCGCGAGGGAGGTGCTGAGCTGGCTGGAGAAGGACCGGATCCTTCTCCGCCTCTCCGTGCCACCGCTCGATCGGCAGGCTGTCGGCGAGCTGGCGGAGTCGTTTCTGGGCGAGGAGCCGTCGCCCTCACTCGTCGACTGGCTCGTCGACCAGTCCCGAGGCAACGCGATGTACGCCATCTCACTGCTCCAGGCGCTGGTGGAGCAGGGCGCCGACCTTGACTCGCCGCATCTGCGCTCGCTGCCGGAGGCGCTTGCCGGCGTCGTCAAAAACCAGCTCGAGGGCCTGGACGAAGCTGCTCTCGCCACGCTGGAGCTGATGGCCGTCGTCGGCCAAAGAGTGGAGTTCGATGAGCTGGTCCGGCTCTCGTCGAGGCCTCCCGAACGGCTGGAGCGGATACTCCACAAGCTTGTGCGGTCCCGTCTGGTGGTGGACGAGGAGCGGGGGCGAAGTCTCACCTACGAGATCGCACACCCTTTGATCCGGGAGGTGATCTTCGAGAGCATCGGGCCCGCTCGGCGCCGGGCGGTCCACCGGCTGGTCGGCCGGGCCCTGCAGGCGGCCGGAAGGCTCGGCGCGGCGGCGCCACACTTCGTCCGATCGGCCGGCATCGAAGACGACGAGGCGGTCGAGGCTCTCAGCAACGCGGTGCGGCAGGCGGAGGAGCGGGAGGCCTTTCAGGAGGCGCTGACCATCCTCGGATTCCTGGTGGAGTTGCTGCCTGCCGGAGACGTGCGCTGGCTGAAAGTCGGCGACGCCCTCTCCCGGTCCCCCGATTGGGTCCTCTTCCACCGGGCCGACGCGCACGCGTACCTCGGGCTGGAGGCGATGCGACACATCGACCGCGTGCTGGACCGAACCGGCGACGCGGGGCGCCGGGCGGCGGTGAAGTTCCGGCTGGCGAGCTTTCTGAGCTGGGGAACCGGTGAGCTGGACGAGGCCGAGGCCAGGTGCCGGGAAGCTCTGACCCTGTTCCAACAGGCCGGCGACGGTCGAAGCGCGCTGCTCGCCGCCACCGAGCTGGCGTGGCTGGCTTCGCTGCAGGGCAACCTCGCCGAGTCGGCCTCCCGGGCCGCCGTGGTGATGGAGCAGGCGGCGAAGGCGGGCGAGATGGAGGTCGTCATGCAGGCCGGCGCGGTCAAGGGCTACCAGGACCTTGCCATGGGGACCTTCGCCGAGGCGGAGGCGGCGGTACGCCAGACGGTCGAGATCGCTCGAAACTCGGGGAACGATTACGGCTGGGCCCGCGGCCTGGCGGCTCTCGCCCTCACCGTGGCGCTTCAGGGACGTATCCCGGAAGCCCTGTCGCTCCTCGATCAGGCACGGCGCGTCTATCCGAGATATGTCGAGGTCGTGGTCCTGGAGTGGTCCGCCATGGTGGCCTGGTTTGCCGGCGACTTCGCAGGAGCCCTCCGCTTTGCCGAGGAGGCTCTCGCAGCGAATCCGGGCGGGCTCAGCCGCCGGCGTGGTTACGGACTTCTCTTCGCCGCCGGCGCCGCTGCGGAAACCGGAAATCTAAGGGTCGCGGAAGCCCTGGCGCGCAAAGCTCGGGGGCTGTACGGGAGGCAGACCTGGTCATTCTGCAGTGACTACGCGACCTGGGCCGAGGCGCAGGTCCTGTGGGGCAAGGACCGGCCGGAGGAGGCGCTCGAAATGCTGCAGCCCGCCGCGCGAAGTGTTCTCAGGATGCAGGCGTGGCCCTGGGCGGCTCCCATGGTCGCCGACGAGGCGGAGCTGGCATGGCTCACCGGGCGCAGCGACGACGTCGCCCGGGCGGCCCAAGACCTCCAGGACATTGCGAACAAGGTGGACAGGGATCTCTACCGAGGTATCGCGGCCCTCGGTGAGGCCTGGTCGCTGCTTGCCGTGGGGCGGCGGAGCACCGCCGCCGAAGCTGCGGATCGGGCACTAGGCCTTCTCTCTGCGACGGGTTGTCAGTCGTTCACCGCCCGGGCACACGACGCCCGGGGGCGCGCGCTGGCACGGATCGACCGGGAGGAGGCCGTGAGGGCGCTGGAGCGGGCCGCAGCCCTCTTCGACGAAAGCTCGGCCGTGGTCCGGAAGGAACGGACCCTACAGGCGCTGGCCGGCCTCGGCACCCGGGGGCGGCGAGCGGCTGCCGGCGCCCGGGGCGCCGTCTCGTTGACCGCTCGCGAGAGGGAGATCGTCCGCCTGGCGAAGCAGGGCCTCACGGCCAAGGAGATCGGCAGCGCCCTTTTCATCGGCTCCCGGACGGTGGAGACGCACCTCTCCAACGCCTACGCCAAGCTGGGCATCAACTCGAAGATGCAGCTTCTGACGATTGATCCGGATCGGCTGACCTAGCGCCGTGTAGTATCGAACTCATGTTCGATACGCTGACCGACGAGCAGCGCACCGCCGCGACCTGGACGGGCGGCAACCTCCTTATCGTCGCCGGAGCCGGCACCGGGAAGACGACCACGCTCGCAGCCCGGCTGGCTTACCTCCTGCGAACGGGCACGCCGTCGGAGCGAATCCTGATGCTCACCTTCAGCCGCAGGGCCGCGGCCGAGCTGCTCAACCGCGCCGAGCAGACTGCGGGGGAGTCGACGGCCGGCGCTTGGGGCGGGACCTTCCATGCGGTCGCCAACCGGCTTTTGCGCCGGCACGGCCGTGCGATCGGCCTGGAGCCGTCCTTCACCGTGCTTGACCAGACCGACACCTCGGACCTGCTGGCCCTGGTGCGCAAGGAGCTGGAGGGGCCGCATGAGGACTTGTCGCCGGCTCGCCGCCGCAGGGCTCGCAAGCAGACGCTCGCCGAGATCCTCAGCCGCTGCGTCAACACCAGGTCCCCGCTGTCCCAGGTGCTTAGGGAGCACTTCCCCTGGTGCGCCGACGAGCGAGCGGAGATTCGGGCGACTTTCGAGGCCTACACGGCCCGCAAGAGACAGCGGCAGGTGCTCGACTTCGACGACCTGCTGCTCTGCTGGGCAGCGCTTCTTCGGGTTCCGGAGGTCGGCCGGCTGCT
>DATAAN010000072.1:0-36252 GCA_036260105.1 Actinomycetota bacterium | reverse complement strand
GCCGTGGAGGGCGATGCCTCCGTTGAAGTACGCCGGCCGGTACAGGCGACCCAGCGGCGCGTTGAGCCAGCCGTTTCGCTTGTACTGGATCTGGAACTGCCCGTTCGGAGTCACCGCACGCCGCGTGTACCCCTGAGACGTGAACTTCTTGTTGTTGCCGGTGGAGGTCGGTGAGATGGCGGCGACCTGTCCTCCTCGCACCATGAACACCACCTGGCGCGGGATGTCGACCTCCCAGTGATCGGGAGGCGTGTTGAACTTCGGGGCGGGCTTTTGCGCACTGGCCAGCCGCTGCAGCGTCGGCGCGTCGGCGACACCGTTGCGGGGCAGGTTCTCGACCTTCTGGAACGCCGTGATGCCGTGCTTGGTCGCGCCATCGATAACCCCGTCGACCTTGCCGACGAGGTAGCCGAGGTCTGACAGGCGCTGCTCGAGCGCCAGCGCCTCGGCGCCTACCGGATTTGCCGGAGCCGGAACCGGTGCGCCGGCTGCGATGGCCACCGGGGCGGGCGCCAGCTGAAGCGGAGCGGGGGGAGGAGGCGGAGGGGGCGGGGGAGGCATCGACTTCACCAGGACCGACGCCGTACCCGACACCAGACCCTGTAGCGAGACGACCTCACGAGCGACCGGCGCAGCCGGGGCCGGCGCGGGTTCGTTCACGACCACCATAACGAGGCCCCATGTTGCCGCAACGGCAGCCACGACGCCGACAGTCCAGAGAGCGACCTGCCTTCCGCTCAGCCCGTTCATCTCGTCACCTTATGCCCTTCGCCCGTTTCCCGAGGACGGCTAGGCCGAGGAACCCTCCAATGCTGCGAACTCCTCTCGGAGTTGGGCCGCTGCCTGGACCATGTTCTTGAGACTCGGCTCCGTCTCTGCCCAGCCCCTTGTCTTGAGGCCGCAATCCGGATTTACCCAGATCCAGCGGCGGTCAAGCTTGCTTGCGGCAACCCGCAGCTTTTCGGCCATCTCGTCGACGGACGGCACCCTCGGGGAGTGGATGTCGTACACGCCGGGCCCAACTGCCCTGGAGTAGCCGGCGTTCGCGAAGTCGTCCAGGAGCTCCATGTTGGAGCGGGCGGCCTCGATGAGGGCGACGTCGGCATCGAGGTTGTCGATGGCGTCGATGATGTCGCCGAACTCCGAGTAGCACATATGCATCTGGATGTTGGTCTTGTCGGCGACTCCCGACGTGGTTAGCCGAAAGCAGCGGACGGCCCAGTCCAGGTACCGGCGGGCCCTGTCGGCCCGCAAAGGCATGCCCTCCCGAAGGGCGGCTTCGTCCACCTGGATCACGTGGAAGCCGGCCGCCTCGAGGTCGTTGACCTCGTCACGGATGGCCAGCGCCAGCTGGATGCACGTGTCCTCCCAGGGCTGGTCGTCGCGCACGAAGGACCATACGAGCATGGTCACCGGCCCGGTCAGCATGCCCTTCACGGGGCGGTCGGTCAGGGACTGGGCGTACTTCAGCCACTCGAGCGTCATCGGCTGGGGCCGTGAGACGTCACCGTAGATAACCGGCGGGCGGACGTAGCGGCTGCCGTACGACTGGACCCACCCGTTGGTCGTGAACAGGTAGCCGTCCATCTGCTCGGCGAAGTACTGCACCATGTCGTTGCGCTCCGGCTCGCCGTGAACCAGGACGTCGATGTCGAGCTTCTCCTGGAACCGGATGACCCGCTCCACCTCGCGCCTCATCTCCTCGGCATACTGCTCGGGGGTGATCGAGCCCGACCGTAGGAGCGCCCGGGCCCGGCGGATCTCGTCGGTCTGCGGGTAGGAGCCGATGGTCGTCGTCGGGAACAGAGGCAGGTTGAGCTCCGCCTGCTGCACCGCCGAGCGGTCGGCGTAGCCGGACGGCCGGGAAAAGTCCCGGTCGGTAAGGGCCTGAACCCGCCTGCGAACCTCCGGGTTCACCGACCGGGCGGAGTTGCGGCGAGCCTCCAGGGTCGCCCGGTTCTGTTCCAGCTCCGTTGCGATGGCGTCGCGCCCGTCGGAGAATCCCCTGGCGACCGTGACGAGCTCCCCGACCTTCTGGACGGCAAAGGTGAGCCACTGACCGATCTCTGGATCGAGGTCCGTCTCCAGCTCCTTATCCACGGGAACGTGCTGCAGCGATGAGGAAGTAGCGACGACCACTTCCGCCGCCTTGTCCTTCAGGCGGTCCAGCAGATCCAGCGTGGCGGCGAAGTCGTTGATCCAGATGTTGCGGCCGTTGACCACCCCGGCGAACAGCGTTTTGCCCTCCACGCCTCCGTGCTCGGCGATCAGCCGCTCGTTGTCTCCTCCGGCGACGAAGTCCAAACCGACGCCCTCAACCGGCAGCTCCCGCAGGACGGGGTAGGCCTCGCCGGCGTGGTCGAAGTAGGTCTTGACCACGATCTTCGGGCGGCCCTCCAGCCGGCCCAGCCGCTCGTAGGCCGCCCGAAGGGCATCGAGCTCTGCAGCGCCCCGGTCCTGGACGAAGGCCGGCTCGTCCATCTGCACCCACTCCGCACCTTCGGCACCGAGGCGGGTGAGCACCTCCTCGTAGACGTCCAGAAGCGAGTCGAGCACCGAAAGCGTGTCGAAGTCCGCGGCCACCTCGGGCGCCGGCTTGGCGAGCAGAAGGAAGGTGACCGGGCCAACCAGCACCGGCACGGTTTCGATGCCCAGCGCCTTGGCCTCCAGGTAGTGAGCCACCGGCTTGTCGCTGCTGAGAGTGAATCGCGTCTCCGGTCCGAGCTCGGGGACGATGTAGTGGTAGTTCGTGTTGAACCACTTGGTCATCTCCATGGCAACGACGTCGACGCCCTCGGTCTGGCGACCCCGTGCCATAGCGAAGTAGGTGTCGAGGTCGACCTCTCCTCCGCGGTGGCCATAGCGGGCCGGCACCGCGCCGACCATGGCGATGGCGTCCAGCACCTGGTCGTAGAAGGTGAAGTCGCCGGACGGGATCAGGTCCACTCCGGCTTCCCGCATGAGCTCCCAGTTCCGGCGCCGCAGGTCCGATCCGACCTGTGCCAGCTCATCTGCGGAGGTCTTGCCCTTCCAGTACCCCTCGGTGGCAAACTTCAGCTCGCGCCGGGGGCCGATGCGCGGAAATCCGGAAACGCTTGAACGTGCCATTTAGATCTGCTCCTCCAGTCTCAGGTCCCGTCAAGGCAGCCGGCTGGATCGTTGGGCTGGAACGCTCGAATGCGTCCGGCCGGCCAACTTGCCGCGCTGGGGCCTTAGGTCCTGGGCAAGTTGCGAGACACGCTAGATTACCCGAACCAGCCAGCTCCCGGGGAGCGCGAAGAGGCCGCACCCCTCTGGCGAGTGCGGCCTCGAGCACGCGGCTGGGGCTACGGGAGCCACTTCTCCGCAGCTGCTACCAGGTCGTGGCCGCACGGGTCGCCGACCAGCGGGCGGACGAAGAAGGGCAGCTCTTTGACCATGAGGCCCATGAACCTCTTCGTTGCCGCGTCGGCGCACATGGTGTCGAAGTGGAGCTGGGCCTCGTCGGCGCACAGATTCTTCCCGAGTGCGCTGCGAAGCGACGCCTCGGCCCGATCGGCCACAGCTGCCTGGTCCGGGTTGGATGCCTCCGCCTTGCCGACCAGACCGATCAGCCAGTTCACCTTCTTGTCGTCCAGTCGGGCGGAGCTGCAGGGCCTCTCGCCGGCCGCATTCGCTGCTCCACCGGCCGCCGTCGTGCCTGCCGTCCCGCCGCCCACGCCGCCGGCTGCATCGCCGGAGCGCCCGGCAGCCGTCTGGGTGACGACCTTTCGCACGGTCTTGCGGGCTGCCGGAGCAACGGTCGCCTCCTGCACGATAATCCCGGCCATGGCGAAGTGCTGCACCGGTTCGTTGAAGCTGGCGATCCGGTTGGTCGAGCCGGCCGGCGG
This sequence comes from Actinomycetota bacterium, assembly GCA_036260105.1. Taxonomy (GTDB): domain Bacteria; phylum Actinomycetota; class CADDZG01; order JAHWKV01; family JAHWKV01; genus JAJCYE01. The sequence continues at coordinate 32,383 of DATAAN010000072.1, read as the reverse complement.
TGGCGAGGCCGTCCCCTGCAGCATCCCGTAGGCCACACCACCGGTCACGCCCGCCACCAACAGCGTTACTGACACCACCACGTTGAGGGCTGCTTTGCCCGCGACAAACTTGAGGTTCATTGAGAAATCTCCTTTGGAAGCGTCCCCTCAGCGAGGGAACGGGTTATTTGCCTGCGTTGGCCAGAAAGTTGAGGCCGTTGCCGAGGAGTCCCACTCCCTGGCCCACCAGGTTCAGCGTCCCGCCGACCAGAGTCCCAACACCGCCCACGATCCCGCCCGCCAGGTTCGGCGCCTCGGCAACCTGCTGAGGCGTGAGGGCGGCGACGACCGGAAGAGCCTGAACCTGCCCCACCACGGCGTTCACCTGGTTTACGAGCTGGTCTACGCCGGCGAAGCCGACCTTCTGAGCTTCTGCGAGGCAGACGTTTGCCGCCGAACCGAGAGCGCCCGCCTGGCCGAGGAGAACCTGCCCCTGCTCGGGGGTCGTCACGGTGGGCAGCGCAGCGGTGACCGCGCCAAGAGCAGCCGTCACGTCGGCAACACATGCCGGCGCCGCCGCTCCGGCCGGCGGTGCGACGGCCGGCCTGGGGGCAACGCTCCGCGGGGCCGAGACGACGACGACTTCCTCAACCACCTCCTCGGGCAACGCGGCCGGTGCCGCCTGCGCCAGAACGGAGGTCGGGAAGTCGAGGTTCACCGTCGACGCCTGCCCGCCGGTGGCTGAGACCGGCGCAGCCGGGGCGGGGAAACCGACGAGGGTAACTCCAGGAAACGCTCCGGTCAACGCAAGACCGGCAGCCGCTCCAAGCACCAACAGCGCGGCAGCGCTGAACTTGGAGAACAGTGAAGAAAACAGACTGGTCAACACTCGAATACCTCCCCGCTTGGGGGCTCGGGGCCCATCTTGCGGTTTAGTAATCGGCAGGAACCGCGAAAGATTTATTCGAAGTTAGATCCAGTCCTAAGAACGTTATAGGACTTCTAATAGTTCCGGTTCGTTACAACCTGTCCGTTAACCGTTCATCGTGGTTTCTCCGAGAGGCAGACGGCGAAGTTCCGCTCCGAGTCGGTCCACCAGCGGCGCGGCTCCAGGCCGCTTGCCCGCAGCTCCGCCTCAAGTCCCTCCCGCCGGAACTTGGCGCTGATCTCGGTATGGAGCAGCTCCCCCTCGGCAAACTCGACCTCGAGGTCTATCGCATGCAGCCGGACCGTCTGGTCGCAGGCCGAACGAAGAAACATCTCCATCTGCTCGGTGTCCCGGTTGAACCGGGCGAGGTGCAGGAACGAGGGCAGGTCGAAGTCAGCTTCCAGCCGGGCGTTCAGAACGCTCAGCATGTTCAGGTTGAAGGCCGCCGATATCCCTGCGGAGTCGTTGTACGCCGCCTCGATGACATCGACGTCCTTCACCAGGTCAACGCCGAGCAGGAACCAGTCGCCGGGGTCCAGGCTGGCCGACAGTTGTGCCAGCAGGGCGGCTCGCTGGCACCGGCCGAGGTTGCCGATAGTGCTGCCCAGAAAAAGCACCAGGGTCCGTCCCGGCAGAGAGAGAGCGGAGAGGTGGCGCTCGAAGTCGCCGACGATGCCCTCCACCTCCAATCCGGGATAGCGCTCGGTGAGCTGGCCCGCAGCCATCGCCAGGACCTCTCCGTCCACGTCGAACGGGACGAAGCGGCCGAGCGACCCGCGTCGCCGGAAGGCGTCGAGCAGGATCTTCGTCTTCTCGGAGAGGCCGCAACCGAGTTCGACCAGCACCTCTGCCGAGGTCTCGTCGACGATGGCGGCGGCCCGCTCCCGGAGGATCTGCCGCTCGCAGCGCGTCAGGTAGTACTCGGGGAGCCGGGTTATCTGGTCGAACAGCAGGGATCCGGCGTAGTCGTAGAACCACTTGGACGGGATGCGCTTCGGGGTGGACGTGAGGCCCTCCAGAGCGTCCGCCCGCAGCTGCGCCTCCAGATCTCCCGGGCGCAGCAGCGTCTGCAAGCCGGGATTCTTGTTCGGGGTGACCGTGGCCGGCTCGCCGGCCGGAGAGCTCACCGGCCAGCCTCCAGGGGTGTGAGGCTCACGACGCCGCCGTTCGCCTCGAGGGCCGACATCTCCGGGACCGGCCTCCAACCGGGATCGTCGTCGAACGGCTCCGACGCCACGACGATGCCCCCGGGCGTGCGCGACCCACCCTCCAGCAGGTAGAGGGAGTCGCCGGCACAGGTGGCGTAAATCGAGCGCGAACCGACGAGGAGGAAGTTGAACGCTCCGCTCGAAAGCTCCAGGCACTGCCGGACGCACCACCGCAGAGCCTCCATCGGTGCCACGCCCTCGTCCATGCGGTCGAGGATGAGCCCGAACAGCACCTCGGAGTCGCTGGTGCCCCGGATGGAGCCGGTGCGGCGGTCCGACAGCATGCGCCGCAGCGCCACGCCCTCAGGGCCGTCAAAGCCGCGGAACAGCCCGTTGTGCGCGAACAGCCAGTGCGAGTCGGTGAAAGGCGCGGTGCTGGACTCCTCCACCGAGCTGCCCGTCGTGGCGTCCCGCACTGCGGCGAGGATGGCCCCCGACGAGATGACGCCGGCCATGCTGGCGAAGGAGCGGTCGCTCCATATGGGCTTGTCCCGCCGGTAGACGGCCGGCTCCGGCCTCGCCTGCGAGAACCAGCCGCAGCCGAAACCATCAGCGTTGACCGTGCCGTGGCGCTGGAACTTCGGCCGGTACGACTGGTGCAGCAGCGAGTGCTCCGGCTGGAGGACCACGCTCTCCAAAGACACGGCAGGCCCGACATAGGCCATCTGGCGACACACCGGTCAGGCGTCCCTGGCGCAGCGAAAGCCGGAGAAGATCTGCCGGCGGATCGGGTAGTCCCAGTTGCGGAAGGTGTTCCTGACCGCCGCCGGATGGGTCGCCCACGAGCCGCCCCGGAGCACCTTGTAATCGCCGCCGTAGAAGACCTCGGAGTACTCGCGGTACGGAAACGCCACGGAGCCGGGATAAGGCAAGAAGTCGGACGAGGTCCACTCCCAGACATCGCCGATCAGCTGCAGGCAGCCGTAGGGGCTTGCCCCGGCCTGGTAGCTACCGGCGGGCGACGGGCGGAAGTACCGCTGCTCCAGGTTCGCCAGCTCCGCCGTCGGATCGGCGTCGCCCCAGGGATAACGCAGCTTCCGGCCCGCGGCCGGGTCCCAGGACGCAGCCTTCTCCCACTCGGCCTCGGCCGGCAGCCTCTTGCCGGCCCAGCGGGCGTACGCATCGGCCTCGTACCAGCAGACGTGCTGCACCGGCTCGTCCAGCGGAAGCTTCTCGTTGCGGCCGAAGCGGGTCCGGGACCAGCTGCCGGCATCACGGTGCCAGAACTGCGGATGCTCGGCGTTCTGCTCCAGGCGCCAGGCCCAGCCACGCTCCGTCCACCAGCGGGGCTGCTGGTACCCGCCGTCCTCCATGAATTGCAGGTACTCGGCATTGGTGACGGGGAAGACGTCGATCCAGAACCCGTCGAGATGGACCTCGTGGGCCGGGCGCTCGTTGTCGTAGGCCCAGGGCTCGGTGCTGGTGCCCAGCACGAAGCTGCCGGCCGGCACGAGCACCTCCCTCGGACCGACCGGCGGTGGGGCCACCGGAACCGGCTCGGCGACCGGGTACTCGCCTTTCCTGAGCTGCAGGGTGGCCAGCATGGTCTCGTCGTGCTGGTGCTCGTGCTGGATGACCATGCCGTAAACGTAGCCCTCAGCGAGCAGCGGGTTCGCGGGATCTAGCTCGAGCCGGTCCAACGTGTCCAGCACCTGGCCCCTGACGTCCGAGATGTAGACGCGCGACTGGGACGGGTCCAGGAGCTTGAGACGCGTGCGCTCCTTGCGGGCGTGCTTGAAGGCGTCGTATATGTCGTCCAGCTGCGGATTCCGCGCGGGCAGGCCGGCGATGGTGCGCAGCAGCCAGATCTCCTCGTAATTGCCGACGTGGGCGAGGTCCCACACCAGGGGCGACATAAGCGGTGAGTGCTGAGCGACCAGGTCTTCTTCCGGAACCGGATCCACCAGGCTAAGAGACCTCCGGCGGACCGTCTCCAGCCCCAGGGCTGCCCTCTCCTTTACGTCCATGTCTCCTCCATGTCCGGTTCCAGCAGATCTCCTCCCCGTGCCCAGGCTTCCAGCTGCTCGTCGGCCGGCGAGCGGCCCTTCTGGACAAACTTGCGGTTGTAGGCCTCCACGACCGAAGCGGTGACGTCGTCCACGCCCAATCTCTCCAGGGCGTCCAGGGCGACGGCGAAGCAGGCCTGCGCAGTTTCCGACAAGAGCTCGTTCTCCATGCCCTGCCGAGCCGCCACCTCCCACAGGTCGGCTGTGGGCTCGACCAGCTCGTCGACGAGCCTCACCGCCTTGCGGTCGTAGACCATCGACGCCACGGCGATGGGGACCCGCCACCACGGGTCGGGAAGGGCGTCGATCATCCTCAGCTCCAGCCAGCCCCTCGGCCGGATGGGCGGGAAGAGCGTGGTGAGGTGCACCCGCAGGTCGTCCAGGTCGGGGTAGCCGAGCGGGTGCCCGCGCTGGATCCACTCGCCGAAGGTGAGCCTCTGCGCCACGGGCTCCGCACCGGACGGCGTCCGAATGAACATGACACGGGCCTCGAGCGCATACCTGGACCAGACGTCGACCGGATCGCCGACTGGCGGCGTGGGACGGGTCCGCGAGGGGTCCAGCGCCTGCCAGAGCGCCAGCCGGGATGACTTGAACCCGGTGGGGCGGCCCCGGGCGATGGCGGAGTTGGCAAAGGCAGCGCAGAAGGTGGGGCCGAGGGCGTGGACGAGCCGCCAGCGGGCCGCTCCATCGGCGATATTGTCCGTGTCCAGGTTCACGTGCACAGAGGCGGTAGCCCTCATCATGGCCCGCCCCTCCGGCCAGCCGGCGTCGAAGTAGGCCTCCATCGCCTCGTAGCGCGGGACGTCCAGGACCCGCCGGCCCGGCCGCAGAGGGTCGAGCCCGACGCCGACGAGCTTTATGCCGTGAGCCGCCAGGCGCTCGCGTACGCACGCCAGGTCGCCGGCGATGGCGGAGCAGGTGGCGGCAACCGAGCCCCCTGGGACGGAGCTGATCTCGATCTGCCCGCCGGGCTCGAAGCTGAGATTGCCGCCGCAGGGCAATCCGCAGGAGAGGTCGAGGATCCGCCTGAGCTCGTCCAGCGGGACGTATGCGGAGGGGTTGTCCTCGTAGACCGGGAACCACTCGGTCTCGGCGCCTACCCGCCCCTCAACCGAGCAGGTGAAAATCGTGGACCGGATATGGCCGGTGACATCGGCGGCCGATAAAGAGCGCGCGGAGGTCGTCAAAGCTATGGTCCCAGGGGGAGGTGGAGCACCTGGAAGCGCTTCCGGTGCAACATGCGGGTGGTGAGCAGGTGCCTTTTCACCGAAACCTCCTATCTCGCACGCCGTGGGGGTACCTGCCAATTCTTCCACCAACTCCCGGTTACTTATTCGGCTCCTCCCCTTCTTACGGCTTGGTGACCGAAGCCTCGGACGTTGGAGAAATCTGCCTTAACGCCGGTTCGAAGATGCCGATACTGAGGCGTGGACATCTACTCGACGACCTGGCAGGTGGCCGTGGAAGCGGCGGGCATCTGGCCGTCGGCGGTAGACCTGGGCCCACGGAACACCGTCTACCTGTTCACCTATCACCGCTCCGACGGCGAGGACAGAGTCCTCACCGCCGACCGGGAGACGTGCCTGTTCTGCGACGTCGAGTCGGTGGAGCGCTTTATCCGCGGCCCGCACACCGGCGTCCCGAGCGACGTCCACATCGCCCTGGAGGTCTTGTCGGCTCTGAGCTCTCAGGGCCTGGAGCCGGCCCGGTTCCCCCGGACCCCGGTGGAGCAGTCTGGGTTGTGGATCGCCGGAGGCCGGATGCTCGCCACCGAAGGGCAGGCACAGAAGCTCCTCGAAACGCTGTCCTTCTTGAACGACTGGCACGACTCCCTCACCGAGGTCGGGATGACCGCTGTGTGGCCCGGCGAGCTGGACGCGGCCGCAGAGATCCTGACCGACGCAGTCGTAACCCACAGCGTGACAGTGCCGGAGGCGGCAGCTCAGCTGGAAATTCGGTCCCTCGAACCGGTGCTGACCCAGGAGGTCAACCGGCTGCTCCGCTGGAGGCGCTGAGCCTAGACCTCGTCGCTCAGGTCTTCGCCGGCGGGAATGCCCAGCTCCGATCGGAACTGGTCGTACCCCTTCGCCTCCAGGTCGAGTGCCAAATCCTTGCCCCCCGACCGGACGATCCGGCCGTTGATCAGGACGTGGATGAATCCAGGCTCGATGTAGTTCAGAAGCCGCTGGTAGTGCGTGATGACCAGCATGCCGCGGCGCTCGTTGTGGACCTTCAGGACGCCGGCGGAGACCTCTTTCAGGGCGTCGATGTCCAGGCCGGTGTCCGTCTCGTCCAGGACAGCGAGATCCGGGTCGAGGACGGCCATCTGGAGGACCTCGGCCCGCTTGCGCTCGCCACCCGAGAAGCCGGCGTTCACGTAGCGGTTGATCATGGAATCCGGGACGTCCAGCATGTCCATCTTGGTCTGCAGGTACTTGCGGAACTCCAGGGGACCGAGCTGCTTGTCGGCGTGAACTGCGTTGTAGGCGGTGCGAAGGAAGTTGACGACGGAGACGCCTGGAATCTCGGTCGGGTACTGGAACGCCAGGAAGATACGCCGGCGGGCCCGCTCGTCCGGAGAAAGGTCGGCCAGGTCCTCGCCCTTGTACACGATCCGCCCGCCGGTCACCTCGTAACCCGGCTTGCCCATCAGAGCACTGGCGAGTGTGGACTTACCCGAGCCGTTGGGCCCCATGATGGCGTGAATCTCGCCGGGGAAGATCTTCAGGTCGACCCCTCGCAGGATCTGCTTGGCGTCGTCGCCTTCTCCGACGGCAACGCTCAGGTTCTCGATCAGAAGCAGTGGTTCACTCATTTTGAAATCTCCAATGGTCCGCGGACGTAGACGTCGTCGCCCTCAACTCTGGTCTCGTAAGGGGCTATCGGCTGGGTGGCGGGCGGGTTCAGGACCTCTCCGGTGCGCATGTTGAACCTTGACCCGTGCTGCGGGCACTCGATCTCGTCGTCCTCCAGCCACCCGTCGTGGAGCAGCACGTAATCGTGTGAGCAGATGTCCGTTGTGGCAAGGAATTCGTCCCCGATGTTAGCGAGCGCAACGGGCTCGCCGTCGACCTCCACCTGCACGACGCTTCCCGGCTTCACGTCCCTGACCGCCGCCACCTTGACCCACTCCCCCATCTAGGCCAGCTTCTCCTCTAGCAGCGACTCGACCATCTCCTGAACGTCCTTGCGGCCGACCTTGCCCAGGACTTCCTCCAGGAAGCCGCGGACGATCAGCCTCTCGGCTGAGACCCGGTCGATGCCCCGGCTCTGCAGGTAGAAGATCTCGCTCTGATCCATCTGGCCGACCGACGCCGCGTGGCTGCACCGGACGTCGTTGTTCTCGATCTCCAGCTCCGGCTTCGAGTTCGCCATGGCGTTGTCGGAGAGGATGAGGTTTCGGTTGGTCTGGTAGGCGTCGGTCTCCCGTCCCTCGGGCCGGACCCGGATCTGCCCGGAGTACACAGTCCGGGCGTTGTCGCGCAGGGCCCCCTTGTAGAGCAGATCGGACGTCGAGTGCGGCGCCGCGTGGTCCTGCAGGGTGCGAAAGTCGAAGTGCTGTCCCTCACCGGCGACGTAGATGCCCATCATGTCGACGCTGTTGCCCTCGCCGTGGATCTCCGTCGTGGACTCGGTGCGGGAGAACGAGGCGCCGACCGTTACGACGAGCGACTTGAAGTTGGCATCCCGGGCGGTGGTGAAGCGCTGGTTCTGGAAGTGCCACACGCCCTTGCCGTAGTCCTGGACCGACCCTACGAAGACGCGGGACGCCTGGCCGGCGACCACCTCGATGGCCGAGTCCGATAGTCCCGGACCTTTGCCCGACGAGCGGTAGCGCTCCAGGAAGCACACCTCAGCGTTCTCCTCCACGACTATCAGTGAGTGAGGAAATACCGCGCTTCCCGTCCCCTCCAGGCAGCAGGCGTACTCGACCGGAAGAGCAACCGTTCTGCCCCGCGGCACGTAAAGGAAGGCGCCTCCGCCGAAAAGCGCTCCGTGCAGGGCGCTGAAAAGGTGAGCTCCGGCATCGAACTGGGAGAACAGATGAGGCCGGACCAGCTCCGGATACTTTTGGATTGCAGTGTGAATGTCGGTGAAGATCACGCCGGCCGACTCGAGCTCCAAGTCCCGAAGCGCAACGCTGACCGACCCGCCGATCTGGCTTCCTTCACCGCTACGGCCGGGAGAGTGTTCCACCGCCGCATCGCCTACCGGCGCCGAGCCGGCATCGATCGCCGCAAGCGGAAAGAAGTCGTCCAGCTTGAACTTCAGGCGGGCGAGGTTGGTGTAGCGCCAGGGCTCCTCCTTCTCGCCGGGCAGGTCCATCTTCTCGAACCAGTCCCACGCCTCGAGCCGGCGCTCCAGAACCCAGTCAGGCTCGCCGAGCGAAGCGCTGAGAGCCTCTACGTCATTGCGGTTGAATGCCATGAAACCTCGAGTCGAATTCCCAGCGACTGCGGACACCGCAGCTCGACCGCCTTCGGTTGACGGGTCAAGTCCCATTGAGGGAGCTAAAGACCTGGGTGCGCCTGTCGCGCTTGTTTACCACCAACTTCCGGCTGACACCCCGATCGGCGCTCTGGCGCCGGGGCGGGCGGAAGGTGCTGCGGGAGACTGCCTAGCCTATGGACCCCTCCATCTGAAGTTGAATCAGCCGGTTGAGCTCAACCGAGTACTCGAGTGGGAGCTCCTTGGTGATCGGCTCGATGAAGCCTCGGACGATGAGACTCATGGCCTCCGTCTCGTCGATGCCGCGGCTCTGCAGGTAGAACAGCTGCTCGTCCCCCACCTTCGACACCGTCGCCTCGTGGCCGACCGACCCCGTCTCCTCTTCGATCTCGTTGTAGGGGTAGGTGTCCGAACGTGAGTCCTCGTCCAGGATGAGGGCATCGCAGCGGACGGTGGAGCGGGCGTTGGTCGCCCCGTCGTCGATGCGGACCAGACCACGGTAGCCGGCCCGGCCCCCGTCCTTCGAGATGGACTTGGAGACGATTGTCGACTGTGTGTTGGGGGCGACGTGGGTCACCTTGGCGCCGGCGTCCAGGTGCATGCCGGTGCCGGCGTAGGCCACGGAGAGGATCTCGGCCTTGGCGCCTTCGCCCTTCAGGATCACCGCCGGGTATTTCATGGTGACTTTGGAGCCGAGGTTGCCGTCGATCCACTCCATGGTGGCGTCCTTGTAGGCAACCGCCCGCTTGGTGACCAGGTTGTACACGTTGTTCGACCAGTTCTGGATGGTGGTGTAGCGGCAGCGCGCCTTGTCCTTGACCACGATTTCGACGACGGCCGAGTGCAGGGAGTCGCTGGAGTAGACCGGCGCCGAGCATCCCTCCACGTAGTGGACCCAGGACTCGTCCTCGCAGATGATCAGCGTCCGCTCGAACTGGCCCATGTTCTCCTGGTTGATCCGGAAGTAGGCCTGGAGCGGAACCTCCACCGAGACGCCTTTCGGGACCCAGATGAACGACCCACCCGACCACACTGCGGTGTTGAGGGCGGCGAACTTGTTGTCGTTGGCCGGGATGATCGTTCCGAAGTACTCCTTGACCAGGTCGGGGTGCTCACGGAGCGCGGAGTCCATGTCGGTGAAGATCACGCCCATCTCCTCCAGGTGCTTCTGGGTGGAGTGGTACACGACCTCGGACTCGTACTGGGCGGTGACGCCGCCGAGGAAGTTCTTCTCCGCCTCCGGGATGCCCAGCTTGTCCCACGTCTCCCGGATGTTGGCCGGCATGTCGTCCCAGCTCTTCACCTTGTTCGTGGGCTTGATGTAGTAGTAGATGCTGTCGAAGTCGATGGCCGACAGATCGGCTCCCCAGGTGGGCATCGGGCGGCGGTAGAAGTACTCGAGCGCCTTGTGGCGGTTCTTGCGCATCCAGTCCGGCTCGTTCTTGCGGTCCGAGATCATGTCGATGACTTCGTGCGATAGACCGCGCGACGGAGCCTCGTCGTACGAAGTGGCGTCGTGCCAGCCGTACTTGTAGCTCTCCTGGATCTTCCGGACTGCCTCGTTTTCCGCGAGAACCGGATCGAACTGTTCTATCGCCATGATTGGATACCCTTTCCGGGGATAAAAGGTTGCGCTTGGAGCGTATCTGGAAAAAGCGCCTATGAGTACCCGCCAATCCAGCTTAGCAGCTAAGTTAGGGCACTTCTATAGGCACCTTACCGGCGCGAAACCCACCCTCACTCCTCAGGTTCAACGCTTTAGGGGGCGCCGATCTTCCCCTTATCGACTTTTTCTGCGGCTCGCCGGTGCGGCGCTCAGCCCGGCCCTGCCTCACCGGACCGGCCGGGCGCGCCGTCCAGGGCGGCCGGCGGTGGCACCGGAACGGGGACCGGCGCCGGCGCGGGAGCCGGGGGCGGGTCCGGCGGAACCGCAGGAGGCTCCGGCGGAGCGGGAGGCGGCTCCACCGGCGCGGGAGGCGGCTCGGGCGGAGGAGGAGGCGGCTCAGGCGGAGGAGGAGGCGGCCGCACCGGCTGGGGTGCCGGCCTCACCGGTTGGGGTGCCGGCGCGGGCGCCTGGGTGGTGCTGAGGGGGCTCGGCGTGGGGTTCGTCGTCGTGGTCTGACCCATGCTGTTGAACATCACGAAGGCGATCGCAAGCAGTGCGATTATCACGGCGATACCGACGAGCGTCTTTCCGGTGTTGTCGGCCGGCGGCCGGGTGGGGCGGGGTGGTGCCGCAATCACCTGGGTTGGCTCGTATCGCTGAGTCTTGGGCGCAGGCGCCACCATGGTCCTCTGCGCCTCGTCGGCGAAGGGTACATAAGCCGCCGTCGCAAGGACAGGGCTTCCCTGCGAGATCGCCATCAGGTCCGCCGCCATCTCGGTGCCGGTCTGGTACCGGTCCGCAGGTTCCTTGGCCAGCGCCTTCATGATCACCGCGTCGAGCGTGGGCGGGACGTCGGGGTTCAGGGTCGAAGGGGGCGGTGGAGCCTCCGAGTTGAGCTTCTGCACCATCTCCACGTAGGTGTCGCCCCGGATCGGCAGCTTGCCCGTCACCATCTGGTAGAGGAGCGACCCCAGCGAGTAGATGTCGGAGCGGCCGTCCACCTTGTCGCCTCTGGCCTGCTCGGGCGACAGGTAGGCCACAGTCCCCAGGATGGAGCCGACCTGCGTCAGCGCGCCGGCGGTCGCTGCCTTGGCTATGCCGAAGTCCATGACCTTGGCCATGCCGGTACGGCCGATCATGATGTTGCCGGGCTTCACGTCGCGGTGAACAATCCCCTTCTCGTGCGCCTCGGCCAGCGCATGGGCAACCTCTGCCCCGATCTCGGCTGCGCGCTCGGGTGGCAGCGGTCCGTCCTCGTTGAGTATCTGGTGGAGCGTCCGCCCCTCCAGGTACTCCATCACTATGTAATGGATGTCGCCGTCGGATCCCGTGTCGTACACCGCGACGATGTTGGGGTGGGCAAGGGATGCGGCAGCCTGTGCCTCGAGGCGGAAGCGGGCGACGAAGCTGGGGTCGGAGGCAAGCTCCTCGGAGAGGATCTTGATGGCGACCGTCCGGCCGAGCGTGAGGTCGGTTCCCTTGTAGACGGCGGCCATCCCGCCCCGAGCGATGAGCGACTCGATCTCGAATCGGTCGTTGATCCTGCTGAACTCGACCGCCATGCAGCCTCCGTAGCTTCGTCGCAGCTTAGCTGAGTTGCGGCGCAGCTACGATGACCGCTCGTTCCACTACCGGCCGCAAACCTAATGTACCCAATATTGTGTAACGAACGGCTGGGACGAAGTGCGATCGGGCCATCCGAAATCGAGCCCCGGGCCGGGCCGGGACGCGGCATGGGAGCCTCACGCCCTGATAGCGAAGCCGCTCTCCCCCACGGGCTCCTCCCAGTCGACGTGCACCTCCTCCACTGCGGCCAGTGGCGGGCCGTTGTGCACCCAGCGCACCATGGCGTCCACCTCCGACCGGCCACCCTCGAAGGCGGCCTCGACTCGCCCGTCCGGTAGGTTGCGCACCCAGCCGGCCACTCCCGCACGGCGTGCCGCCCGAGCGGTCTCCTGCCGGAAGAACACGCCCTGTACCCGACCGGAGACCGATACGACCGCCCTCACGCGACCCTTCGAAACGCCGGACATGCCGGAAGCGTAACGCCGCTACGCTCCCGGCCTTATCCTCGGGACGATATGCAGGTCCCCATCTGGGTCTCGGCGTTCGAGCTGGAGTGCTGCCAGCCCGACGCGAACGTGGGTGAGCCGTGGGAGGCCTCACTGGTCGGGCTCAGGCCGCCCGAGCCGTGGTGGGCGAAGCACTCGCCCGAACCCGTGCCGGATGACGTTCTGTCCCTTGGGGTTGTCGACCTCGAGGGCACTGCTGCCTCCGCGACGCTGCATACCAAAGCGGCGATCGTGGACCTCGGCGGCTACCGGGTCATAGTCCCGAACCCCGTGCCTCCCGGGCCGGTTCGGGTCCACGGCAGGCTCTGGCTCGACGCTCACGCCCACCCCGAGCTCTCGCATGCCGCGGGCTTGGAGTGGAGGGGCACCGTGAGGCGCATCCGAGGCATCCACCTCGTCTACCAGCCGGTGACTGTGTATCTCGCGATACCCATACGGCAACAAGCCGCGGTCGACGTGCTGTCGACCAGTGACCGGAGGGACCCCTCGATGGCCGACCGGGGCTTCGCCGAGTTCCTCATCGACCTGGAGGTCTGAGTTGCGCTACCGCATCGTCGACGTGTTCACAGACCGGCCGTTCCGGGGGAACGGCCTCTGCGTGGTCCTGGATCCCTGTCCGGAAGAGTTGATGCCGCTGATCGCCCGGGAGGCCAACCTGAGCGAGAGCACCTTCCCGGTCGTCACGGCCGACCAGGAGTACCGGATGCGAATCTTCACCCCTGCCGGCGAGCTGCCCTTCGCCGGGCATCCCTCCATCGGCACCGCGTGGGTCCTGGGCAACGGCCGGTGGACCCAGGTAACCTCCGGAGCTACGGTGACGGTAGAGGCCACGGCGGAAGGCGCCGTCATGACACAGCCGGACCCCGTCTTGACCGAGGTAGATCCCCAGGGTATGGCGGCGGCGCTCGGGCTTCCGGGTATCGAGGGCGCGTGGCTCTCCGAAGCAGGCGGCACCCGCCATGTGTTGATCCCCACGTCGGCCCAGCTCGGCGAGCTGAGCCCGGACCTGGCGGCCGTAGCACGGCTGGCGGCTCGGGCGGGAGGCATCAGCCTGTGCCCTTTCCGGCGGGTCGACGACTCACTTCTCCACGTCAGGGTCTTCGTCCCGTCGGCAGGCATCGCGGAGGACCCGGGAACGGGATCCGCGGCCGGTCCGATCGGCCTGCTGGCACGCCGCCTGTGGGCCACCAACGCCGGCGTCACGATCCGTCAGGGGGACGAGATCGGGCGGGCCTGCCGCATCCAGGTTTCCGCGGTCGAGGGAGACGTGCGGGTGGGCGGCAGAGTTGCCGCCGCGGCCGAGGGCCGATGGCTGCCCTGACGAAGCCTGCACCGGCCGCCGGGCCGGGCCGAGCAAAAGAAAGAGGGCCGGCATAGCCGGCCCTCTTTCGAAACCTATGGGCTATACGGGGCGAACGTTGCTCGCCTGAAGACCCTTCTGGCCCTGTGTCACATCGAACTCGACCGACTGGCCTTCGCTGAGCGACTTGAATCCCGAGCCGAGAATGCCGGTGTGGTGGACGAAGACGTCCTCCCCACCCTCCTGAGAAATGAAGCCGAAGCCCTTCTCATCGCTGAACCACTTGACGGTTCCACGCTGACTCATCTGTACCCTCCCTTCGGCCGCAACTTTTGCGGCGCTACTTCAAGCACCCCCTGTGGGGTACCGTGCTGCAGTTCGGGCCCAGAAGAACAACCAGCCGCGGCCAGAGGTAGCTCCGCGGCAACTGATAGAACCGAAAACCGAAACCTACAACCGCAAATAGATTAACAGCCGTAGGGGTCGGACGGCCACCCACGCTTGCCTGGCCTGTACAGCAACACCCTTGATCTTCAGCGGACATTTGGTCCACACGTAATGATTCCCGGCCGAAGATGAGCCTAACCGTAAAGGAATCGCAGCTTTCCTCAGGGTTTCGGGAATGTGAGTGCCGCCATCTTCGTTTGACAATGTGAAGGAATTGCAAAGACTCCCGCCCGACCTTGTCAAGTTGTCAAGCGATCCCCTACACTCGAAGGCTCATCCGAGAGACTGTCGACCGCCTTCGCTTGATTGACGGCCCGGGCCATGGGTATAGCAAGATCGAGCGGTTTTATACGGAAGGAACGCCGTGAAACGAGAGCAGTATCGGGATTACGAGCCTGCCCGCACCGAGGCCCGAGAGGAAGCTCCGCACGAGGACCTGGTCCGCCAGTACCTCCGGGAGATCGGCCAGTATCCCCTACTTACAGATGTCAACGAGGTCGAGCTCGCCAAGGCCTATGAGGCCGGGCAGGAAGCCGCCGCGACGTTGGAGGCCAAGCCAAGGCTGGGCCCGAAGCGCAAGGACGAGTTGCAGAAGGTCGTGCAGGCCGGACTCGCCGCCAAGCGGCGCTTCATCCAGTCCAACCTGCGACTCGTGGTGTCCATCGCCAAGCGGTACTCCGCAGCCGGGCTCCCTCTGCTGGACCTCATCCAGGAAGGCAACCTGGGCCTGATGCGGGCGGTCGAGAAGTTCGACTACCGCCGTGGGTTCAAGTTCTCGACGTACGCGACCTGGTGGATCCGCCAGGCGATCACGCGAGCCATCGCAGACAAGGCCCGGACCATCCGTATTCCGGTGCACATGGTCGAGACCCTGTACCGGGTTCGTAAGGTTCAGTCGGAGCTGCTGGAGCAGATGGGCCGCGAGGCCACCATCGACGAGATCGCCGCTGCGGCCGAGATGACCCCCGAGAAGGTCCGCGAGGCGTTCCGGGTGCTTCCCGAGCCCGTGTCGATCCACGAGCCGGTGGGCGACGAGGACGCCGAGCTGGGCGACTTCATCCAGGACGAGGATGCCGAGGGGCCGTTCGAGGCGGCGGCGCTGGCCCTCCGACAGGAGGACCTGTGGAGCATGCTCGGCACGCTGTCGGACCGGGAGAAGAAGGTTCTCGCCCTGCGGTTCGGACTGGTGACCGGGGAGCCCAGGACGCTCGAGGAGGTCGGCCGTGAGTTCACGCTGACCCGCGAGCGCATCCGGCAGATCGAGGCCAAGGCGCTGTCGAAGCTGCGGCACCCGTCCAGCCCGGGCAAGCTGCGGGACATGGTCACCCTTTAATGTAGAGAGGGTGAACCCTCAAAACGAGTCGACGAGGCCGGGGCCAACCCCCGGCCTTGTTGTTGCGCATTACCAGGAGCTCGGGCTGAAAGGCCGCAACCGATCGTTCTTCGAGCGGACGCTCGCCTCCAACATCACCCTGCAGCTGTCGGCGATACCAGGGGCGCACGCTCGGCCGATTCCCGGACGGGTGCTGGTCCGGACGCCGGACGAGTCGACGGAAGCCCGGGTGCTCGAGGCCCTGGCAAAGACGTTCGGCCTGGGCAGCTTCTCCCCGGCGCTGGAGCTCGTTGACCCGGATCTCGATTCGGTGACCGAAGCCGCTCTCAAGATGGCGGCTCAAGCCCAGTTCTCGAGCTTCAAGGTGAGGGCACGGCGGGGCAACTCCTCGTTCGCCACGAGCTCGGCGGAGATCAACATTGCGGTCGGCCAGGCGATCAAGGATGCGACCGGAGCCCGGGTCGACCTCGGCGACGCCGACTGGACCTGCTACATCGAGCTGGTCTCGAACCGGGCCTATCTCTACACCCGCAAGCTGCCCGGACCCGGCGGGCTGCCCGTCGGCACGTCGGGGAAGGTGCTGGCCCTGCTCTCGGGCGGTATCGACTCGCCGGTGGCGGCGTGGCGTATGGCGCGCCGCGGCGCCGCCGTGGACTTCGTCCACTTTTCGGGACAGCCCTTCGCCGACCCCTCCAGCGCCCGGCAGGCCACCCGGCTCGCCCGGCACCTCGCTCCCTGGACGCTGCGGTCCAGGCTGTGGATCGTCCAGTTCGGCGACATACAGTCGGAGATAGTCACCTCGGCGCCGCAGGAGCTGAGGATCGTTCTCTACCGCCGGATGATGATGCGCATCTCCGAAGCGCTGGCCAGACGGGAGGGGGCCGCGGGGCTGGTGACCGGCGAGTGCCTAGGGCAGGTTGCCTCTCAGACGCTTCCGAACCTTGCCGCCATCGGCGAGGTCGTCAATCTGCCGGTCCTCCGGCCTCTGATCGGGTTCGACAAGCTGGAGATCGAGGCCACCGGTAAGCGCATCGGCACCTATGAGATTTCCATCCAGCCGCACCAGGACTGTTGCGTGCTGTTTCTCCCGCGCCAGGTCACGACGGCCGCCCGTCCCCAGGACATCGCCGAGGCGGAGTCGTTCCTAGACATCCCCGCCATGGTGGAGAAGGCGCTTGCCAACTCCGACGTCGTGGACGTTGGGCTGGAGGCGGCACAACCGGCTCCGAGCGTTGCGGGGGGCTAGAGCCCCGCGGGAGAGGCTAGTCACCCCCGCGTTTCTGATCGTCAGCTTCGCCTGCGTCGCCTACTTCATCTCGATAGGGATGGTCCTCCCGGTACTGCCCCGATTCGTCACCGGGCCCCTGGGCGGCAGCGAGTTTCACGTCGGCCTGGTCGCCGGCATCTTCAGCGTATCCGCAGTCCTTCTGCGCCCCCTGGCCGGCCATCTGGGAGACCGGCGTGGACGCCGCCCCCTGGTCCTCGGCGGCGGTGCCTTGGCCGCTGTCTCGATCCTGGGTTACGGCCTCGCATCGAACATCGTCCTTATCGTGGCACTTCGGCTGCTCAACGGCGTTGGAGAGGCGTTCTTCTTCACCGGCGCGGCTACCGCCATCGCCGACATAGCCCCCGAGGCCCGGCGGGGGGAGGCAGTCAGCTTCTTCTCGCTTGCCGTGTTCGCCGGCATCGGGCTGGGGCCCCTGGCGGGAGAGGCCCTTCTGGAACGGGCCGACTTCGGTGCGGTCTGGATCGCCGCCGGCCTTTTGGCGGCCCTGGCCGTCGTAATCGCCTTCCGGATGCCCGACGCCAGATCCGACACCCCAGCCGAGAGCCACTCCTTCAAGCTGCTTCATCCAAAGGCGGTGCTGCCGGGAAGCGTCCTGGCGCTGCTGATCTGGGGGTTCGCCGGGTTCTCCGCTTTCATGCCGCTGCTGGCGCTGAGCATCGGCATGGAGGGCTCGCGCTTCGTGTTTTTGACCTACGCCGCGGTCATCATCGTCATTCGCAGCGCCGGAGCGCGCATCCCCGATCTGCTCGGGCCGGGCAGAACGGCCACGGTGGCGGCGATTCTGTCCGGTATCGGCCTCGTCGTGATCGGCTTCGCCCGTGGGGAGCCGGCCCTCTTCGCCAGCGCCGCCCTCTTCGCCACCGGCCAAGCGCTCTGCTTCCCGGCGCTGCTCAGCCTGGCGCTGGCCGGCGTGTCGGCCTCCGAGCGCAGCTCGGTCATAGGCAGCTTCACCGCCTTCTTCGACGTCGCATTCGGTGCCGGGCCTCTCACCCTCGGCGTGGTGGCCGAGCTCGGCGGTCTGCGCAGCGTCTTCTGGGTTTCGGCGGCGATGGCGCTCGTCGGTCTCACGGTCCTGAGGTCTTCCCGGCTGGCCGGGCGGCCTACCCCCTGAGGAGACCTACTTCAGCAAGCGGGAGAGCCTGCGGTCCTTGAGCGACCTGCCGCCGGTCTGGCACTGGGGGCAGTAGCACATCTCGTGATCCTCGAAGTGCACGGCCTGGATCTCAGCGCCACAGCGTGGGCATGGTTCGCCGATGTGGTGGTGAACGACAAGCGGCAGCGGCAGCTTGTCCGGGATAGGCACGGCCAGCACCTTCTCGTAGTGGTCGATGGCAGCGCCCAGTATCTCCACCGTCGCCTCCCGAAGCGCCTGAGCCTCGGCCTCGGTCAGGTCGTCGCCCCTCTTGAAGGGCGAGAGCTTCGCTCGATGCAGGATCTCGTCGGCCCAGGAGCGTCCGATTCCGGCGATCACCCGCTGGTCGCGGATAAGGCTGTTCAAGGGGCGGGGGGACGACAGAAGATCGCCGAAGGGCGGTGGGTCCGGCCACGCCTCCGGCCCCAGCGTTGCGAGCGCTTCGTCCGAGTCGACGGCCGCCGACCGCAATAGCTTGGCCCAGCTCGATTGCCGGGTGCCGAACTCCCGCAGCCGGAGCTCCCGCCCGTCGGCCAGCCGCAGAAGCAGCCGGGTGGTCTTATCCCGAAGCGACCCGCGCTTGTCGTAGAGCTGGAACCTTCCGGCCGACATGAGATGGAGAAGAAGCGTTAGCCCTCCGCTGAAGTCCACCAGCAGATGCTTGCCGCGCCGGCGTATTCCGGTTATGAGGCTACCTTCGACGGCGGAGAGCGGTGGGTCGTAGCTCTTCAGCGTGCTGACCCCGGTGACCAGGGCAGACTCGACCTCGGCCCCCGCCGTCGCCCGGCCCAGAATGCGGGCGACGATCTCTACCTCTGGAAGCTCAGGCACCCTTCAACGATAAGTCAACCGTCCATCTCCCGGCCCGGGATGTCGAAAGCGCGAAATTGCGCGATGTTTTAGCACTGCATCGACGCAGAGGCCGGCCGAAGAAGGCCGACGGGTTGAGGGGCTAGTACCATGGCCGACCGGTTCTGGATCGCTCTGGTTGACGTCTTCCCCGGCACGCCCGACGACCCGGAGTGGGTGGAGTCCTTCGGGGATGCGGCCGGGGGCGGCTTCGTCCACGTGCTCGGCATGGCAAAAGACGCGGCCGCCTTCCGCCGGGCAGTCGCCGAGGCCCTTTCCGGCCACGGCTGGGAGGCCCGCGGTTTCGAGGAGGTCGAGCTGCTGGCAGCGGTCAAGGCCAGGGAGCCGCTGAGCCCGGCGCTGGAAGCCCTCGAGTCGCAGTTGCTGAGAACCGGCCGCCTGCAGTTCAGCCGGTTCTTCCTCTACCCGCGGGATGAGAGCTCCACCGCCGCATGGCTCGATCAGGAAGCGCAGGACGGCCGGCTCAGCCTCACGCAGAGCACCGTTCTGGCCAACCTCGCACGCATGCTGAGCTCGGTGGAGCTTCCGGAGCTGGACGAGTCCGTCGGCCTGACCGGACAGGGCTCCGAGGAGCTCGAAGTCCACCTTCCGCACCGGAGCGAAGCGGGCCTGGACCTCAGCATCCTGGTCCGGTCGGACGCCGAGATAACCGTCGACTACGAGTACGGCCACCTGCACTTTTCGCCGGAGCTCGGGAACGACTGGATCGGTCAGGCACTCGAGTTTGTCTACGGCGCCCTTCAGGGCGGCGTGAAGGTCGAGATCTGGGCCACCGGCGACAAGCTGGAACAGAGCCGCGCTCTGCTGCTGCTGGAGAACGGCGACTGGTTTCCCTTCCCGGCGTGGGCCGCCACGCCGGACCCCGACCCGGCGGCGGAGCCGGTTGCGGTCACCAAGCTGTCCTTCCTGGAGCCGGGGGCTTCCTAGGAAACGGAGAAGATCCGGTAGAAAGTCAGGTTCAGCGTCTCCCGGATCAAGCCGTCCCGCTTGGTCTCGTCGCTTTCCGGGATGTTGGAGGGGGAGACGGCGGCTTCGAAGCCGAGATCCTCCGCCATCTCACGGGCTCGGCCCAGGTGGAGCGGGTCGCTCACCAGCACGATGCTGGAAATCCCGCGCTCCGACGCGAGTCCGGTGAACTTCTGCAGGCTGTCCAGCGTGTCCTCGCCGGCCTTGACGCCGGTCACCCGGTCGGCCGGGAGGAACTGCTCCAGATAGGCGGCCCCCGCCTGCGCCTCGGTGAATCTGTCGCCGGTCTGCTTGCCGCCCAGCACAACGATGAGCGGCGCCACCCCCGCCTCGTAGAGCCCCCGGGCATGGTCCAGGCGAGCCTTGAACACCGGTGACGGCTCACCGTCGTACTGGGCAGCACCCAGGACCACGATCGCGTCCGAAGTGGGACGCTGGTCAACACGCGACGTCTGCCAGATGCCGGCCGCCGTCCAGAGCAGGTAGGCAAATGGGGCGATCACCAGCAAAGCGACGAGCTTGACCAGGAATCTCATCACACGGACTTTACCCGCCGCTTAGGAATAATCGTGACTAATCTGACACAACATCCCGCAAGGAGACGCCACGGATCCGCAGATAGTCGTCCTGGAGCCGGGCCAGGCCGCCGACGGAGCAGGAGTCCTGTCCGCTTCGCATGCCGACTACCCCGCCTTCGCCCATGTCTTCGCGGACCCGGTACGCCGAAGGAAGGCGCTCCACCCTTTTTTCTACGCCGCGGTCCGGGACGCCATTCCCTTCGGCGCTGTCTACGGGGCGGTCGAGGACGGGATGCTGGACGGGATAGCGGTGTGGCTGCCGCCGGGTGCCTTCCCGTGGTCGGCGTGGCGGAAGCTGAAGGCCACGGGTCCCTTCCTGAAGGTCTGGGCCGCCGACCCACGGTCCTTCCGGACGTTCACCAGGCTGGGCGAGAACTCGGAGCTCAACCACCCCACCGACCCGCACTGGTCCCTTGAGGCGCTGGGCATTCGCCCGGAAGCGCAGCGCCGGGGGCTGGGCAGCCGGCTCCTCCAGCCGGTGCTCGAACGCGCCGACTCCGAAGGCCTGCCGTGCTACCTGGAGACCTCAGATCCCGCCAACGTGGCGTTCTACGAGCGGTTCGGGTTCGAGGTTGTGAGGCAGGTTCCCCTGATCCCCGACGGTCCCCCGCATGTGGCGATGCGCCGCGCGGCCGAGACGTCCCGTCCACCTGAGCGGGAAACCTAGCCGGGAGGTCCTAGACTGCCAGGTTTTCGCTGGGGCAGGGAACAAAGCCAGGCCATCTGCCATTGAGCTAAGCGATGAACCCGACTGCTTCTCCGGCCGCCGCGAGTGGCACCTTCGCCCTGGGAGCCGCTACGCCAATCCACCGGCTCGGCCTCGGCGCCATGCGCATCACCGGTCCCGGCGTGTGGGGGCCGCCCGCCGACCACGAAGAGTCGATACGGGTGCTGAGGCGAGCGGTGGAGCTGGGCGTGAACTTCATCGACACGGCCGACTCGTACGGCCCGGAGGTCAGCGAAAACCTGATCCGGGAAGCGCTCCATCCGTACGATGGCATCACCGTTGCCACCAAGGGGGGCTTCCTTCGTCCGGGTCCGGGAAAGTGGATCGTGGACGGCAACCCTGAGAGGCTTCGCCGGGCCGCGGAGGCCAGCCTGCGACGGCTCGGCGTGGAGTCGCTCGACCTGTACCAACTGCACAGGATCGACGAGCGCTTCCCGCTGGAGGACCAGGTAGGCGTTCTCACCGAACTCCAGGAACAGGGCAAGGTCCGCCACATCGGTTTGTCCGAGACGACCGTCGACGAGGTAGTGGCCGCCAGGAACGTGGCGGAGATCGTCTCGGTGCAGAACCTGTACAACGTGACGGAGCGCAAGTGGGAGGACGTGCTGGAGTACTGCGAGCGGGAAGGCATCGCGTTCCTTCCCTGGTACCCGATTGCCGTGGGCAAGCTTGCGGAGCGGGATGGACCACTGGGCTCGGTAGCGGTCGAGGTGGGCGCAACGCCGGTCCAGGTGGCCCTGGCATGGCTGCTCAAGCGCTCACCCGTCATGGTGCCCATCCCGGGCACCGGCTCGGTCGCCCACCTGGAGGAGAACCTTGCCGCGGCCCACGTCGAGTTGGACGACGAGCAGTTCCACCGCATCGAGGAGGCTCTCTAGGGAATCAGAGGAAGTCGAACCTCACTTTGCCCGACTCGGGGTCCGCCGACGTCAGCCGGACCCGCACCCTCTCTCCCAGGCGCCCTTCCCCCTCGGCGGTTGCCAGCACCGCCGGAGATGCCAGCTGGACCACACACCCCTTGCCACCGCACTGGACCACCGTGGCGTCGAATTCGTCGCCGAGCCGGCCCGCCAGCAACCTCGCCTCGACGTAGTCCACGATGCGGCTCTCGAGCTCGCGAGCGCGTCGCTCCGCCTGCTTCATCACCTCGGGCGCATCGGCTAGCCGGGTCACCAGCCAGTCCGGTGCCTCGCGCCCTCCGGCCAGCAGAAGCTCGTTGCACAGGCGGTCCGCCATCCGGCGCAGAGGAGCGGTGACGTGGGCGTAGGGGGCGGCGACGGCGTAGTGGTTGGCCTGGTCCGGCGGCTCGCCGGTGAAGAACTGGTATCCCGCCCCCCGGAACAGCACCCTCGCGGCAGCGAGGAAA
This sequence comes from Actinomycetota bacterium, assembly GCA_036260105.1. Classification (GTDB taxonomy): domain Bacteria; phylum Actinomycetota; class CADDZG01; order JAHWKV01; family JAHWKV01; genus JAJCYE01. The sequence continues at coordinate 10,125 of DATAAN010000072.1, read as the reverse complement.
GCGGCGCTGCGCGGATCGGCGGGGCTCTGGCGCCGGACCATGGCCTGATAGGGCAGCCCGCGGGGCCACTCGAGGCCGAGAACTGCGGCGCTCGCTCGCAAGCCGGCCAGGGTCTCCTCCGCGGGGGGCGGCAGGGTCCGCAGAAGGCCGGTGCCGTTGTGCAGCATCATTGAGGCCGCGGCGATGCCCGTCATCAGGGAGATCTGAGCGTTCCAGCGCTCCACCGAATGGTCGCTCCGATAAGCCAGCTCGAACCCGCCGGCCGTCTTGTTGATCTGCTGCTCCGGGATTCGAAGGTCCACGCCTCCGCGCTCCTCCTCGATCCGCAGCCGCGCCGAGCCGACCTCACGCATCACCTCGAGCGACTCGCCGCCGGCCTCGGAATCAAGCAGCCGCTGCGCCTGTTCGTAGGTCATCTGCTGCCGGCTCCGAACAATCGCCCGATCCACCACAGTGGACCTCACCCAGCCCGCCGGGTCGACGTCGATCGTCCAAAGCACGGCCGGACGGTCGACGCCGGGGAGCAGGCTGGCCGCACCCTCTCCCAGAACCGGGGGGTAAAGAGGCGTCCTGGTATCGGGGCTGTAGAGGGTGGCGCCGCGGCGCAGGGACTCCGCCTCCAGCTCGCTTCCCGGATCCACGAAGTGCCCCAGGTCGGCAATCGCGTAGTGCACTCGGTAGCCGCCGGCCGTACGCTGACCGTAGAACGCCTGGTCCAGGTCGCGGCTGCCCGGAGGGTCGATCGTGACCAGGTCCAGATCGGTTCGGTCGGCCCGGCCCGGTCCGGGCTCAACCGGACGAAGGGCTACCCGCTCCGCCTCCCGCTGGACCGCAGCGGGGAAACTCTCGGCCAGGCCCATGCCGCGGCGGATGCGGCGGAACCCTTCGACCAACTCAGACGCCGACGGGTCGGCGTACACCTTGACCGATTGCATCGTTCAATCCTCCCCGATCCGGCGCATCGAGGGACAAAGCGAAGGACCCCGGGGGCTCGCCCCCGGGGTCCTTGCGTCAAGCGGCGCGTCAGACCCGCTGGACCGAGATCGTCCGCCGGCCGTACTGCCTGGCCGCGGAACAGTTGCCCGGATACGCGATGTCGAAGCTGCTTCCCGAGCCGATGCGATCCTCCACCACCAGCGTCGAGCCGGCGCGAGGCCCGTCCAGCACGTGGTAGCGAGAGCCCAGGGGTACGCCGTTCATGGCCGCCGCCCCGTAGTAGACGTAGCGGCCCGAAGCCATCCTGCCGGTCAGGCAGTAGGCCGTGCTGGAAACCCGCTGCACCGGCGCCGACGAAGCGGCACGAGTCGCGGGGGCCGGCGGTGCCGCCCGAGGCGCGGGGGCCGGCGGTGCCTGCCGTACGGCCTGCGGCGCGGGCGCCGGCGGTGCCGCCTTCGGCCGCGCGGCCGAGCCGCTGTTGCTCGGTCCCGGTGCCCCTATGGCTCCCGCCGGCGCTGGAGGCCGGGGAGGCGGGGCTGTGATGGAGCTCTGCGTGTTGGATGCCGGCGCGGCTTCCGCAGGCGGCGGCGGTGCCGGTTTGTCAGAACCTTCGTCCTGCCGGTTGCCCGGCAGTTTTTCAGCGAAGATGCGATCGACCTGATCGCTCGCTGAGGATGCGGCAGCGGTGGAAACCATTCCGACCGGTGCAACGATGCCCACTAGGCAGGCGGTCAATATCCTTCTCAAAGAAAACCTCCACGTAGAAGAGACTGCAGTCGGGCTCCTTTCTCTCGGTGTTTTTGGGTACGGCAAAGCACCTCCGAAGATCCGCTTCGGAAGGCTCATCAACAGCCAGGGGTGCGTCCTTGGCGCGCCGGGGGTCCGGCGGTTCGCCGGCTGAGCGCCGGCTGGGCTCCGGGTACCGAAACCCTGTTTGCGACCCGTCCCGTAATCCGGTAGTTGGTTCCGTCGGCGAACGTGACGGATTGTGGCCTGTTTACATGGTCAACCGGGCGAGTCCGATCGACCCTACCCTGGTTTTCCGGGTGTCATGCGTACTTGATGAACTTTTTTCCCACTCTTCAGCAGTGGGGGAAGGACCCGGTTCAGGCTCCGGCTTCGCCCTCGGCGGCCGCTGCCGGTGGCGTGAAGCCACCCTGAGCGATCTTCTCGTCGAGTAGGAAGAGCCCGTGAGGGGAGTCACCGATGCGGCGCAACCAGTCCAGGATGTCGCTCATCGTCTTCTCCTCCTCCACCTGCTCCGTGACGAACCAGTTGAGAAAAGCCTGGCTCGCGAAGTCCTTCTCCTCCTCGGCAATGGCGTAGATGTTGGCGATGGAGCGGCTTACCGCCTGCTCGTTCTCGAGTGCCTGCTCAAAGACCTCGACGGGCGACGAATACTCCGAGGACGGCGCCGAGATGTCGGACAGGCGCACACGTCCGCCCCGGTCCTGGAGAAAGGTCCGGAACTTCATGGCGTGGACCCACTCCTCCTGGGACTGGTTGAACATCCACTGGGAGAACCCGGGCAGGTTGGCCGCCTCGAAGTAGTCGGACATGGCGAGGTAGGTGTAGAAAGCTTGGATCTCAAGCTTGAGCTGCTGGTTCATCGCTTCCTGCGTACGTTCCGAGAATGGCAAGCTATCCCCCTCTGTCGGCTCGACCCACTCTAAACCGTCGCTCGCCTGGGCGTTCGGGGAGCGGCCGCGGAAGGTGTCAGCTCAGCGGCGGATCGCAGGAGCCGCCGGAGCGGGAACAGCCGTCTCCGCGCGACGTAAGGGCGGCTGGGCCGGGGAGGCCAGAGCCGAAACGATCCTGCTGTTGCGCTCCGCGCGGGATCGCACAAGGCACGACCTGGTGTTGTAGCAAACCCACACCGCGGCTGCGCCGATCAAAAGGTAGGTCCCGAGCCAGACAACGGATGCCACCATTCGAAGCTCCAATCCGATCAACCCTCAATGTTAGGTGGCCCTAACTTTTGCTCATTGATACCGTACACCTTTCCCCTATGAATGCAAGACCCGGATCCCGACTCAGAGGCCGGTCCTGACCGCCATGGCGCCCAGGCTGAGGGCCGCAAGCTGCGGCTCGACGGCCGCCCGGTCTCCCACCGCCACCAGCTTCATCGCCTCGGGGACAAGCGACCGGCGTAGCAGGGCATTGACGTCTTCAAGCGTCACCCGCGAGAGAGTCCTCTCAAGGGTGCGGAAGTACTCCTGCGACACGTCGAGCGCGAACAGGTGGGCGATGCTGCCTGCGACGTCGGCATTGGTCCGGAACCGGTTGGGCAGGGACCGAACGAGAGCCTGCCGGACCTCGTCGAGCTCCGTCTGAGTCATACCGCCGTCGCGCAGGCGGACGACCTCCTCCAGCGCCACCTCCACCGCCCTGCCGGTCTGCGGCCGGTCCACAGACATCGACACGTGGAGCAGCCCGGGGTACGGGCTTTGGGTCAGCTGGGAATCGGCGCCGTACGTGAAGCCTTCCACCTGTCGAAGCCGGGAATTTAGACGGCTCGAGAACAGGTCACCGAGCACTCCGTTGACGAGAAGCATCTTCTCGAAGTCGGGGTCGTGCCGGGCGACGGCCGGTTGGGAGAGCACTACAGCCGTCTGGGGGGCTCCCGGCCGGTCGACCAGGTACACCCGCTCGGGCGTCGGCGCGGCGGGCGGCACAGGGTCCGGTTGGGCAGTGGATCCCTCCCAGTCCCCGAATCGGCTCTCCGCGAGCTCCTGCGCCTCGCGAAGGTCCAGGTCACCCGTCAGGATCAGAGCCGAGTTGGCCGGCACAAAGGCTCCCTCGTAGAAGCTCACCAAATCGGTTCGGGTCAGGGCCCGTACGCCTTCCTCGGTCCCCGACACCAGGTGCGAGTACGGATGGCCGGCGCCGTACTGCTCCGCCCACATGACCTTGAAGGCGGTGGTGAGCGGCCGGCTGCGTTGCTGCTGCAAACCCGCCAGCACCTCGGTGCGGATGCGCCGCACCTCGGCGTCGGGGAACGCGGGGCGGCGGACGACGTCGGCGAACACCTCCGCCGTAGCGTCGAGGTTCGGCTTAAGTGCCTGAACGATCACCCAGCTCGCCTCCCGGGAGGAGCCGGTTTCCAGAGTGGACCCGAGAGCGGTGAGGTGGTTGGCGATGTCGATCGCTCCTCGTTCGCCGGCGCCCTCGTTCAGCATCTCCGACGTGAAGGCGGCCAGGCCGGGAAGCTCGTCGGGGTCGTCGGAGCTACCGGACCTGGCAGTGAGCTGAACCGTGACAAGCGGCAGCTCGGGCCGGCGGACGAGGTATACGGTGAGCCCGTTGTCCAGCCGGAAGGTGTCCGGGACCGGCAGCTCCGCCTCCGGCGCGTCGATCGGTCCGGGCACCTCGTAGCGCCAGGGTTCCGGGGACGCGCGGCGCTCGGATACAGAAGGCGCGGCATCGACCGGCGGAGCCGGCGGATCCGGCGGCAGGACCTTCTCGCCGGGGACGACCGACACAGTCACGCCCTGGGTCTGCCGGAGGAAACGGCCCAGGAAGCCGCGAACGTCCTCAGCGGTGACGGCGTCGAACCGCTCCAGGTCCTCCTGCAGATAATCCGGCTCCCCGAGGAAGTAGTTGTAGGCGTTCAGCCGGTCTGCGACGCCGCTGGTCGCCTCCAGGCTCTTCACCAGGATCGCTTTGGTGGACACCTTCGCCGCCGCGAGCTCCTCCTTGCCGGGTCCGTCCTCGGCCATCCGGTCCAGCACCGTCCGGATTGCCGACTCCAGCTCGCCGGGGGTATGTCCCGGCTTTGCCGTGGCGGTTATCTGGAACACCGAGCCGTGCGCAAGCCCAATGTGGTCCGCGACCACCGACTGCGCGATCTGGAGGTCGTGGACGAGGTCCCGGTACAGCCGGCTCGCCTTTCCGCCGCCAAGCATCCGCGCCGTCAGGGATGCCTCCGCATCGCCCTGCGCGAACGCCTCGGGCACGATCCAGGCCAGATAGACCCTCGGCAGCTCGACGGTGTCGGTGAGGGTGGCCCGGCGCGGCGAGGTTATCCGGACCGGCTCCGCTCTCACCTCCGGCGGTTCGGGACCCCGGCGCAGGGAGCCGAAGTACTTCTCGACCAGGACTTTGGTGCGGCGGACGTCGATGTTGCCTGCGATGGAGAGGCTGGCGTTGTTCGGCCCGTAGTACCGGCGGAAGAAATCCCGCACGTCGTCCAGCTCCGCCGACTGGATGTCCGTGTGCGATCCGAAGGCGGAGTGGTGGTAGGGGTGCGAGGGTGGGAACAGCTGCCGGTAGACCTCCTCCTGGGCCAGGCCGTAGGGGGCGTTTTCCACACGCTCCCTGCGTTCGTTCCGGATCACGCTCTGCTGGTTGCGCAGCGTCGGCAGGTCGACCGCGTCGAGTAGGAAGCCCATCCGGTCGCTCTCGGCCCAGAGGGCGAGCTCCAGCTGGCTGGAGGGAACGTCCTCCACGTAGGCGGTCCGGTCGGGGCTGGTGTTGCCGTTGACCCCCGTGGCCCCCACCGCCTGAAGCCTGCGGAAGTAGTCGCCCGGCGCGTGCCGGGAGCCCTGCAGCATCATGTGCTCGAAGAGGTGCGCAAAGCCGCGCCGCCCCTCGGTTTCGTCGGCCGAGCCCACGGAGTACCAGATGTTCACCGACGCCACGGGGATCCTGTCGTCTTTGCGGAGGATGACGTCGAGCCCGTTGTCCAGCTCGTAGTGCTCGAACGGCAGATCTACCGGAAGGGCAAGGCCCCGGTCCGGCAGCACGCACGCCGGCAGGGCAAGCGCCACGACCGGCAGGAGCAGGCAGAGCACGCTAAAACGCGGGGGCATCGGCCCAATCTAACCCGGTGCACCTACGACGAGGCCGGCCTGCCTATACTTGAGGTTCAATCTCGCTAGGGACAAGGACGAAGGAAGGAGGGGACGCCAATGACTGCCGTCGCCTCCCCCGTGCGCATCTAGCCGTCCTTCCCAAGCGGCCGCTCTCGCGGCCGGTCGACCATGCGAGGTATCCAACAGATGAACGACCCGTATTTCCCTTTGCTGTCTTTGGGCTGGAGTGACCGCTGGGCGGCCCTGCTGGCCGAGGTGCCCCCTGTTCCCGAGTCGCCGGTCCCCGGGCGGGTTGTCCGGCGAGAGCGGGGCGTCGCCCTGGTGGCGACCGCAGCCGCCACCGTCCCGGTCGAGGTTTCCGGCCTGCCGGAGGAGATCGTCACCGGCGACTGGGTTGCCCTCGCCGGCGGCCGCATCGCAAGCCTGCTCCCGCGGGCAGGCCTGCTCAGGCGCCGGGGCCCGGACGGATCGGAGCAGCTTCTGGCCGCCAACCTGGACCTGGTGCTGCTCGTCTGCGGCCTGGACCGTCCGGTCAAGCAGGGCCGGATCTCGCGGGGGGCCGTGCAGGCCTGGGACTCCGGCGCATCTCCCGTCGTGGTTCTGAACAAGGCGGACCTGGTCGAGGATCCGATGGCGACGGCGGAAGCGGTCGCCGCGACCGCCCTCGGCGTCGACGTGCTGAGCGTCTCGTCCCGCACCGGCGCCGGCCTCGACGCAGTACGGGACGCCATCGCGGGACGCACCTCTGTGTTGCTCGGCGAGTCGGGCGCCGGCAAGTCGAGCCTGCTCAACGCGCTTGCCGGCCGGACGGTCAGCGAGGAGGGAGAGGTCCGCCGCGGGGACGCCAAAGGGCGGCACACGACGACCCGGCGGGAGTTGCATGTGCTTCGGGGTGGCAGCACCGTGATAGACACGCCGGGAATCCGGTCGCTGGGGCTCGCTGCCTCCACCGAGGCGGTCGAAAGCGTGTTCGCCGACGTCGAGGAGATTTCGGCACTCTGCCGCTTTGCCGACTGCTCCCACGGCTCGGAACCAGGGTGCGCCGTCCGGCAGGCGGTCGAGGAGGGCAGGGTGCGGTCCGACCGGCTGGAAGCATTCCTCGAGCTGCGGCGGGAGGTCGAATCGCAGGAGCTGCGGGCAAACCCGCACAAGCTGAGGCGGATGGAACGCAGCTTCGCCCGGTTTACCGACGAAGGCCAGCGCGCCAAGCAGGGAAGGTTGCGCCGGTGATGCAGCTGTCCGGCTAGCGGGCGCGCTCCGAGTAGGTTCCGGTGGCCAGGAACACGACCAGCACGGCTACCGCAACCAGGCCAAGCGTCAGCCCGGCGAGAGCCAGCTTTCGGTTCGGGCCGCCATCCCGGGTCCTGGAGACCCCCACCGCCCCCAGCGCAACGCCGGCCGGTCCCAGCACCGCAGAGGTGAACACGCCCACGAACGGGATGACGAGTATCACCAGGGCGAGTGCCGCCGAGACGAGAGAGCCGAGAGCGAATGCGCGAGGTGACATGGCAGGGCGAACGATATCTCCTACGCCCTCAAGAAATCCAGGCGGGAACCCGTTCCCTCTCGATTGCGTCAAAGGTGTACGTTGAGAGCCCGGCCGAAAGCTGAGTGAGCGCCGGAAAACCTCGCGAACCTATGTCACATAAGCGCGGATCGCCCCCGAGAAGAAGGAAAAGACGCCGTAAAGTCCGGCTGCTGCTGGTGCTGCCCGTGCTGTTCGTGGCTGCCGTCGTGCTGGGATGGTCACTTGACGGCGGCCAGAACGGGAGGGTGGCCCGGAACGTCACGCTGGCCGGGAGGCCGGTCGGAGGGCTGGCTGCGCCGGAGCTCACCGCGGTGGTGAGTCAGGTCGCCCAGGAGTACGCTGCTGCGCCGGTTCTGGTCGACGCGCCCCAGGGCGGCTTCGGGACCGATGCCCGGACCCTCGGGATGGCTGTGCAGGTACAGCCGACGGTGGACGGAACGCTGGCACTCGAGACCGCGGGGCCGGTGGTGGACCGCATCTGGGGTTGGCTTCAGTCGTTCTTCACCCCGCGGATCGCTCCCGTGCGGATCACGGTGGACCGCAACGCGGTCTACCGGGTGGTGGACGCCCAGGACCCCGGCCCCCGCACCGAGCCGACCGAGCCGGGCATCCGGGTCGCCGGCGGCCGCCTCGAGCCGGTCCAGGGTTCGCCCGGCACAGGAATCGACCCCGCGCAGGTGATCGAGCGGCTCCCGGAGGCAGCAGCCGAGGGCCTGCCCATACGGGTGGAGGTCGACCGGGGGGAGGTGGCTCCCCGCTTCACGCTGGAAGACGCTCGTGAGCTGGTCCGCCAGGCCGAGGCTATGACCGCTCAAGGCCTGGCGGTAAAGGCCGGCGACCAGGCGGCCACCGTGCCGGCGGAGAACCTTCGGACCTGGCTCCGCTCCCAGCCGACGGAGCAGGGACTGACCCTGCGGGTGGACCACAAGGCGGCAACTGCCGCCCTCCGCAAGCTGCTGGACAACCCGAACCCGCCACCGAAGAACGCCGCCTACGACGTGGTGGACGGCACCGTGACAATCGTGCCCGGCCAGCCCGGGCTTGGCTGTTGCGCCGAGACCGCGGGCGGCATCGTCGAGCCCGCCGTGCTGGGCAGAAGCCCTCAGCCGGTGGAGCTGCCGGTGGTCGAGATCGCTCCCGAGGTCACCGCCGACGAGCTGTCTATCTCCGGCATCAAAGAGCAAGTCGGGACCTTCACCACCAACCACGCGGCCGGGCAGCCGCGGGTGACCAACATCCACCGGATCGCCGACATGATCCGGGGTCAGGTGATCCAGCCCGGAGCTACCTTCTCGGTCAACCGGTTCGTCGGCGAGCGCACCCGCGAGAAGGGCTTCGTCGTCGACGCGGTTATCCAGGACGGCAAGTTCGAGCAGTCGATCGGCGGCGGTATCTCGCAGTTCGCCACCACCCTGTTCAACGCCGCGTTCTTCGCCGGATTGGAGTTTCCGGAGTACCAGTCCCACAGCCTTTACATCTCGCGCTACCCGTACGGACGGGAGGCGACGCTCTCCTATCCCAGACCGGACCTGCAGATCAAGAACACCACGCCCTATCCGGTGCTCATCTGGCCGACTTACACGCGGTCCAGCATCACGGTGAGCCTCTACTCGACGAAGTGGGTCGAGGCGGCGCAGACGGGCCAGACGGAGGAGCGCAGGGGCGCCTGCAAGCTGGTCCGCACAGAGCGCACGATCACCTACCTGGCCGACCGCTCGACGAAGGTGGACCGGGTCAATGCTCTCTACCGCCCGGCCGAGGGCGTCAACTGCTCCTAGCGGTCAGCGGATGCCGCTGCCGGCGGCGCGCAGCTGCCAGGGGCGGCGGGGGGAGACCGGCCTGCCGGCCATCTCGAGGAGGCGCCGGACGCCGTCGCCCTCGAGCTGGTACACGACTCCGTCCCCGGCCTTCCTGCTGGCGACGACCCGGGCCGTCCGGAGCACCCGCAGGGCATCGTACGCCCGGTGAGGAGAGACGCCGGTCCAGGCGCTGAGGTCCTCGGCGGACAGCTCGCCCGCTTCCAGGAGTGCGTAGACGATGCCGGCTCGCGAGTGGTCGGCGAGCAGTCCGAAGAGCTCCGCCAGCCTCCCACTCGTTCCCGAAGCCGGGGCGCAGCCGGTGAGAGTCGGGCCGTTGCGGTCGCCAGGCATGTCTCATATTAGCGTCCGAGCGGTCGAGGGTTAAACCCTTGTATTGCCAGATCGTTGCAAGCGGCCCCTCAGGTTCTACCGCCGCCCCGGGCTCTCCTCCTCCGCCCAGGTCCGGGCCTGCCGGGCGTCCCTCAGCAGATCGTCCGCCCAGGCCCTCACCTTCGGAGTGGCGGTCGACTCCAGCAGCTGCCGGAGACGCCCTGCATCGAACGAAGATGCGCTCACGCCCGCCTCACGCGTCGTGCCGCCGAACACCTCCGGCTCCCGCCACACCAGGCTCATCCTCCCCACGTCGATGCGCACGAGGAGCGGAACGGTCGCCGGATCCTCCACAAGGGCTCGCACCTCCCGCCACGTGAGATCCCCGCGAATGTCCGGCTCACCGGCCGACAGGACCACCAGTCCCAAAACGTTCCCCTTGACTACGACCAGATCGTGAAGGTGGTCCACCCACTCGAACGCCTGCAGTGCGGTCGACCAGCCCAAAAACACTGCGTCGTCGTGCACCTCCGCCCGGGCGAGCTCGCCCCGGCCGAGGTCGTAACAGCGGGCCTGGCGGCCCGCTACGTCGTAGGTCCTGTAGCGAAGCCGGACTGCGGGAGCCGAGACTTCCCATCGGGGCTCGAAGCCACTCAGCATGGTCTCCGCCGGCCGGCGCCAATGTGGCGCTCGGGACCCTCTCTGCATCGACTGGCGG
>DATAAN010000071.1:0-1995 GCA_036260105.1 Actinomycetota bacterium | reverse complement strand
CCCTGAACCAGGGACTCCAGGGTCTCCACCAGCCGGGCGAGCAGACGGTAGACGACCGAGGCGGAGAAGCCGCCGAGCAGCGCAAGGATGGGCTGGCCTAGCCGCGAATTCACGTCGTCCACGGGAATCAGGAGCGCCAGGACCATTCCAGCGAGCAGCCCCAGCGCAAAGCGTGCCCAGTAGGAGGCGTCGTAGCGCGGGTCGTAGGTCCCCTCGGTGACGTAGCTGTTCACCTTGAACAAGGCGGCAAAAGCGGCGCCGATGCCGGCGGCAAACAGAAGGAGCAGCTCGTTGGCAAGAAGCGGCAGGCCCCAATCCTGCGCCAGGTTCACCCGGCCGGTGCCCCACGGGGAGATCGTCGTGACGATGAAGCCGAGGAGGCACACCAGCCCGACCGCCATAAGCCGGCGGATGATGCGCACCGGGCCCAGGAATCTCCACCGGCTGAGGTCCTGCCGGTCCTCCTCGACCAGCAACAGCGTCCTGGGAGTCGCGGGGGCAACTATCTGGCTGAGCTGGGTATGGGCGCGCGTCAGCAGGGCGATGGCCGACTGCGGCTTTCCCGAAGGACCCGGCAGCTCCGACGCGTCGAGACCGGCCGTCTTCAACAGATGCAGACTGTCCATGATGTTCGCCGGCACGGCTTTCCCCGAGCCGAGCGCGTAGCGCGCCATGGCGTAGCAGCCGCGCAGCATCTGGTCCTCGAGGTCCGGCCCCAGTTGGCGCCGTGGCCGGCGGAGTCTGCCCCGCGCCTCCTCCTCGGCCTTCAGCTCCGGAACAGGAGTACCGATGGACACGCAGTTCCCCAATCGAGTCGACTTCCCGGCAACATTAGCCAAAGGGGCGCCGTCGGTGCAAAGAAGATTTCCCGCTCTGGACTCGTCTTGCGTGGTTCCGCTTTCCTTGCGTTCGGCCCGGCCGCTATGGCTCAATGGCTCTTTATCCCATATTTACTTTGCACGGAGGGCGTCGCGCCGGGGAGGCGGAGTGGGGAAGCCGGGCAAGGCTGTAGGCCGGGTGGCGGGTCTGGTGGCGATGCTCGTCCTGTTGGCCTTTCCCGCCCCGGCGGCCGCCCAGACCCAGGCACCCCCGGGAGGCCTCGGGCTGGACCCGGTGCTCCAAATCGTTTGCGACCTGACCGGCCTGCTCTGCCCACCGCCGGGAAGAGGTCCGGCCCTCGATCCGGCGGCTCCCCAGCCCTCCAACGTACCGGCGCCGCCGCCGGCCCCCATCCCGGATGGTGAGCCTCTAAGCTCGGGTACAGCCTCGGACCTGGGCGCCGTGCCTCTTGCCTCGCCCGCCGGCCGGGTTGCCGACATCCCGGCGCCCTCGGTGCAAGCGCTGTCCCCGCCCGCTGTTCCTCAGCCTCCCGCCCGGCCCGTAAATCAACGGCGGGTCCCCTCGGACGAGGAGCAGGAGAGACCGTTGAGCCTTCCGCCGCCTGCCGAGGTGGACATCAGCCCCCGAACGGTGGCGGTTGCCGCGGGGGTCAGTCTCATCGGTCTCATCCTCATCGGATTCCCAGCGGAGCTCTTCAACAAGACGCTGCGCAACAACTACGAGCGCCTGCGCAGGCTGTTCCGCCGGAAGGACCCGATGGCCTCCGTCGATACCCCCAGGCAGGTGGCGGCCCTGGTAGCCAGCGCCGCCGTGGCCGGGTTGCTTGCCACGGTGTCCAAGCTCAGGGATGGCGATCCGGGAGCTGCAGCGGTCGTTGCGCTAGCGGTCGGCATTGCCTTCCTCGTCACCGTCGGCGTGAACGAGGCCGTGGCCGCCGCCGTGGGTGAGCGGTTGGGAGTTCCGCGGCGAATCTTCAGGGCATATCCGGCCGGGTTGCCGGTGCTGGCGTTCTTCGTCGCCGTGTCGGCGCTGGGCCGCCTTGACCCTCCCTACCTCTACGGACACCTGGCCGGTTCCAAGCAGGAAGCCAAGCCGGTAGACCCGGGGGCGGAGGCGATGCAGACGGCAAGCGGGTCTTTCGCACTGCTGATCCTG
>DATAAN010000070.1:0-1626 GCA_036260105.1 Actinomycetota bacterium | reverse complement strand
CGGTGCAGCTAAGGAGAGCTCAGAACGTGGGGGTTTCGGGGCCAGAGGTGGCCGTTCTCTACTCGGTCTGTTCGTCGGATAAGTCGAGCCCATCCGGTCCTATCTCTGGCCGGACCCAGGAATGGAGAGAGGCGATGTTGCTGAACACTAAAGAAAAGGAAGGTAGTAGATTGATTCTGGTAACCGGAGCGACCGGCACCATCGGACGCCCCCTTATCGACCTGCTCGTTGGCGATGACGCCGAGGTCCTCGCCGTCACCCGCAACCCGCAGACCGCCGGCCTGCCCGCCGATGTCGAGGTCGTCGTAGGCGACCCGTCACGGCCCGAGACGATCGCCCCCTTCCTGGAGGGCGTCACCGCCCCGTTCCTCCACCCACGCGCCGTTGGGGAGGCCGCCGCCGGTGAACTGCTGGCGCTCGCCCAGGAGCAGGGGGTGAAGCGGGTGGTGGTGCTGTTGGCGATCAACGTCGACGACGACCTCGCCGAGCAGCCATCCCGGTACAACGGGGACAGCAACAAGGAGATCGAGGACGCCGCTGTCGGAAGCAGCCTGGAGTAGGTCAGCCTGCGGGCCAGCATCTTCGCCACCAACACCCTCCTCACGTGGGGCGCCCAGATCCGCGCCGGTGATGTCGTTCGCGGCCCGTACGCGGCGTTCGAGGAGGCGCCGATCGACGAACGGGACCTGGCCGAGATCGGTGCCCGCGCGCTGCTCACCGATGAGCTGGTGGGCCGAAAGCTGGGGCTGACCGGCCCGCAGTCCCTCACCCTCGAGGAGATGGTGGCCATCATCGGCAACGTGATCGGCAGGGCGCTGCGTTATGAGGAGATTCCTCTGGAGGCGCTCAAGCAGGGCATGGTCCAGCGCGGTTTCTCCGAGCCGTTCGTCGAGGACTTGAAGGGCAGGTACGCCAGGGGGTCGGGCAGCCGGCGCCCGTCACCGGCGAGGCGGAAAAGATCCTCGGCCGCCCCACACGCCGCCCAGCGGATGCTGCTGTGTGCGGCCGCCGGCCGAGCGGACAGTAAGCCCCGGTGCGGCTCCTCCGGCTCCTGGTCAGGCGATTTGGGCGTTGGTGGAAGAAACTCCACCCGGGTCGGTGCCACCAGCCCCAAAGTAGCTGAATGTAATCATCGGCCCTGCGAAATACTGGCCAACGCGGGGAGGTGCTGTCAATGATCATCGGGTGCGGCAGCGGGTGAGGGTGACATGTCGGGCGTATGTCCCTGTATCGCCGCCTCGACCACCGGATCGCGCACGAGTATCCCCTGACGGATAAGCCTGTTGACGAACACGTCGGCGCTTTCAAAGGTCGGAAGTTCCCACGCGGAGCCATGCAGCCAGAAGGAATTGCTCGACGCTTCAGGAAGAGTCGCATCCTGTCTATCCAGAAGGGTTTTGAGAGGGAGATGGGGCATAAACGAGCCAAGTTTAAAGGTGATGCCAAAGAACTCAGCGTCGGCGGGGAAATCGGCTTCCGATGCTTTGGTCTCCGGACCTTCAACGGCAGGACGATGATCACCGCGCGAGGTCCAGAGACCAAAGCATCGGAAGCCGATTTCCCCGCCGACGCTGAGTACTTTGGCATCACCTTCAAACTTGGCTCGTTCATGCCCCATCTCCCTCT
>DATAAN010000069.1:0-1744 GCA_036260105.1 Actinomycetota bacterium | reverse complement strand
GGCCACCCGTGCCCCGGTGCTTCTGGTCGTCCTGCCGCGCAGCCGGGATGCCGAAGCGTTCGTCGAAGCGGTGAAGATCTGGACCGGCCCAGAGGAGGTGACGCTCTTCCCGGCTTGGGAGGTGGTGCCGGGCGAGGCCCTGTCGCCGACGCTGGAGACAATGGGGCGGCGCATCAAGGTGCTGCGGGATTTGGCGGCCGGCACCTCTCCGAGGGTCATCGTCACGGCGGTGCGGGCGCTGGTGCAGGCAGTAGCGGAGCCGCCGGCGGGGCAGATCGAGCTGGCGGTAGGAGCGGAAGTCTCCCTCGACGGCACCGTCGCCCAGCTTGTCGAGTACGGCTACGAACGCAACTATCTAGTCGAGCGGCCCGGCGAGTTCTCCGTTCGCGGCGGCATCCTGGACGTCTTTCCGCCCGACCGGAAGGACCCCATCCGCGCCGAGTTCTGGGGGGACGAGGTAAGCGACCTTCGAGCCTTCGCCGTTTCGAGCCAGCGAAGCGGCGGCCATCTCAACCGTGTCGCGGTCGGTCCCTGCCGTGAGCTGAGGCTGGACGAACCGGTCCGGGCGCGGGCGGCCGAGCTTCTGGAACGCACGCCGGAGGGCTCGGAGCTCCAGGGAGACCTGACCCGACTTGCCGAGGGAGTGGCTTTCCCGGGAATGGAGGGCTATCTCGCCCTGGTGGCCGGTCCGCTGCGCCCGATCACCGAGCTGCTGCCTCCGGGTGGCCGCGTGGTTGTCTGCGACCCGAAGCAGGTGGCGGATCGCTGCGCCGACTTTCTGGAGCAGGCGTCCAGCTGGGGCGGGACGGAGTCCGAGGGACTTTTCGTGCCGCTCGACGACATCGTCGCCTCGTCGGAAACCGTGGAGCTGTGGCCCTACAGCCGCGGGGAGGAGGGCATCGACCTCGACGTCACCGGCTGGGACCAGCACACCGGGCGAGTCGACGCCCTGGCTGGCGCCTTGAAGGAGGTTCTCGCCAATCAGGGCAGCGTGGTGGTCGCTGCGGGTCTGAGCGCTACGCGGGCCCGGGAGATCCTGGCCGAGGCGGGCCTCGGCCTGCCGATCGGGCAGCCGCAGACCGGGAAGGGAGTCATAACCGAGTACTCGGTCGGCAAGGGGTTCCTGCTGAACCTGCCGGAGACGCCGCCGGTGGCGCTGGTGGGGGAGAGCGACCTGTTCGGCCGCCGCCGGCCGGTCACCGCCCCGGCCGGCTCGCAGGCGCCCGCCCGTGCAACCGCCCTGGTTTTGGAGCTGGCGGCCGACGACTACGTCGTCCACGACACCTACGGAGTAGGCAAGTACCACGGCATGGTGACCCGTGAGGTGGCCGGCATCAGCCGGGACTATCTGGTCATCTCCTATGCGTCGGGGGACAAGCTCTACCTGCCGACCGAGCAGCTGGACGCCATCACCAAGTACACGGGTGGCGAGGCGCCGAAGCTCAACCGCCTGGGGACAGGCGAGTGGGAGAAGTCGAAGGCCCGGGCCCGGAAGGCGGTGCAGGACATCGCCAAGGACCTGATTCGCCTGTACTCGGTTCGCATGCGGTCCCAGGGCCACCCCTTCTCCCCGGACACTCCGTGGCAGACCGAGCTGGAGAACGCCTTCCCGCACGTCGAGACGCCGGACCAGCTCCGGGCGATCGAGGCCGTCAAAGCGGACATGGAGAAGCCGATCCCGATGGACCGCCTCGTCTGCGGTGACGTCGGCTTCGGCAAGACCGAAGTCGCCCTCCGCGCCGCC
>DATAAN010000068.1:0-6961 GCA_036260105.1 Actinomycetota bacterium | reverse complement strand
GCCGAGGATACTGTGGAGCGATGAAGGCGCCAGTCGAGCGGCCTCCCACAGGTGAACCAGGGCAGGCGCAAAGGCGCCGTGGACGTAGCAGAAACGAGCTGCCTTGCGGTGCGCCATGGCTCGTACGCGACGCGGATTGATCTGCATCATCGGGTAGTCTGCCGGATGTGAGATGACCTTCTCCGCCAGCCGTACGAATTCCTGGGCGAAGGCCGGCCCCTTGGCCACGCTCTTAGACTCCGGGTGATAGAGCGCACCGGCGAGGGCAGACGGGAGCGTCATGAATGTGGACTTACCGGCGACTCGCATGAAGAACTCGACGTCGAGCGCGAAATGGAAGGAGGGGTCAAGGAGTCCTGCCTTTTGAACTGCGCTGCGACGTACAAAGGTGGCTGGCTGTGGCAGACTTTCGAGGCGATCGAGTAATTCCTGTCCCTTGGTGATGCGAGTCGACCAGGTGCCAAACGATCCGCCGCGCTCCGTGACAAGTTGCACCTGACCCGAAACCATCTCCACGTCAGGATTCTCCCGGAAGGCCGTCATGACCTTGGAGACCGCACCCGGGAGGTAGTGGTCATCGGAGTTCAGGAACGCCAACACCGACCCGTTCGCTCGGGACCAGCCCTTGTTGATGGCCTCTACCTGTCCTCCATCAGGCTCACTTACCCAATACGCCAGGCGAGATTCATACTGCCGGATGATCTCGATGCTGTCGTCGGTCGATCCGCCATCGATGACGATGTACTCTACGTTAGGGTAGTCCTGATCTAGGACGGAGCGTATGGTTTTGTCAAGGTATCTTGCCTGATTATATGAGGGCGTAACAACGGACACCAATGGCCAGTCTTCGGTGACCGAACTCTCGAACGGGCTCATGACACGCTAGGCTCCCCAAGCGGCGACTGGAACGGCCAAGAAGTCCCGGGGCATGTTGAGCAGCGCTACCCACGTCCTTGACCCTACGATCCGGGGCAGACCTACGCTGGAGGCGGCGCGACCAGTCCACCCGCCGGATCGACGCAATCTTCCAGGTGTGAGGCGCGCCACGCCGGTCCCCTGGGACTCATCCGCCGACGGGGAGGTGCGCAGGTCAGAAGGTCCGGACGCCGAAGCGCCCATGACGGAAGTCAACGAGGCCCTCCAAGCTCGCGCGCGTGAGGTCGCCTCGGCCCTGTCGCGCCCAGATCGCGCTGTGCACGAGGAGGCTGGCAACGACGGCGGCGTAAGCTGAGGGCCGTTGCCACCACGGGAGCCGGCGCTTGACGAAGAACAGGCGATTCCTGACCCCGTAATACCAGCGTGCCGGACTCGCCGTACCGATCGTGCGTCCGATCTTGTGATAGATACGAGAGCTCATGGCGACGCGGACGCGCCAGCCGGAGCGACGGACACGGTAACAGAACTCTAAGTCTTCGTTCTGAAAGAAGTAGCGGCTGTCGAAGGCACCGACGTCTTCGATGACGCGGCGCCGGATCAGCATGATGCAGCCAAGGAGGACGTCTGCTGACCAGACTCCGGCATGGCGCTGTGGATCGTCGAGCTCGTCGGCGGCGAGAAACGGCGCCCAAGCGAGCCAAGGATGGAGCCTCGCGCCGGCGAACCAGATCCGCCCTGGCTCTCCGTGGTAGCAGATCTTGGCGCTCACCAGCCCGACCTGCGGGTCGCTCTCCGCAACCTCTACAAGATGCTGGAGGAAGTCCGGCTCGACGGTCGTGTCGTTGCTCAACAGCAAGACGTAGTCTGCGCCGTCAGCCAAGGCGTGCCAGATGCCGAGGTTGTTGCCGCCGGCGATGCCCTCGTTCGTGGGATTTTCGATCAGGCGTGCGTTCGCCATCTCCTGACAGGCTGCCTGCAGCCGCTCTCTGGAGTTGTCGGTTGACCCGTTATCGATCACCAGAATGTCCAACGGGTAGGAGACCCGCTTCAAGCTCTGCAGGCACTCCACCGTGTCCTGCCAGCCGTTGTAACTCAGCACCGCAGCCGTAACTTTGGGGCGGGCCGGCCGGGATGCCGCCGACGCATCAGGCCACCTGCCTGCGCTCGGCTCTGGCGAGGCGTGCGTGGCGTCTTGACGCGAGCCCCTGGCGGGAGCGGTAGTCGGTGTAGGCGTGACCGGGGGTGCGGGGTTCAGGGCGCCACCTCCTCCTTCTGTGGAGAAGGCGTCGTACCCGGTGCCAGGTGGCCGTTCGAAGACGCGGGCCTGGCGTTCGATGGGGGCGTGGTCAGCAGTCTGTGCAGGAAGAAGAACGCTCCCACCAGGGCAGCACCAGCGATGGCGGCCAGCGGTGTCAGCAGTTCCAGACGCCGGGCCCGGGGTTCGGGCGCCGATCTTCCGGCGATGCTGACTTCCTTGCCGGTGGCCACCAGGCTAGCAACCCGGCCTTCCTCGGCCTTTTTCATGATGCTGACGTAACTCTCCCAGAGGACGTCCCGTTCCTGTTGTAGGCTCCGCTGTCTGGCCGACTGTTCCGCCACCTTTCCCTGTAGGTCGCGTACCTCTGCTTCCAGCTGCGAGATGGCCTGTCCCACGCTGGCGCCGGACGTTGACCCAGCAGACGCTCCGGTTGAGCCGTGCTGCATCTCCTGCCGTAAACGATCCTGCCAGGCGCGCAGGGCGTGGAGCGTGCTCGCCACATCCGCCCGTTGCTGGGCCAGGGAAGTGGCCGTCGTCGGGACCGGTAGCTCTACCTGGACATTGCTCGGTAGCTGCCAGTCCTGGAGGGCACGTGACGTACCTTCCACATGCGGCCGCTCCTCTGGCGTTGTCGTTACCGAGCTCACCTGTCGCTCGGCCCGGTCGGACGGTGTCTGGTTGCCGGTTGGAGGGGGTGACGTGATCTGGAGCTGGAGGTTTGCCGGAAGGGACATCGAAGAGGCGAAGGCCTGAGTCTTGAGGAGCGTCAGCGCGGCCGCACTCGTCGCGGCCGCGCTCTCATCCTGAGCCACCGCGAGCTGTTGTTGAAGGGCCTCTGCCTGGCTTATCAACAGCCCGACTCGATGGGCAATCTTGTTCAGGTCGGCTTGTTGGGCGTCTTGGATCGCAACCAGCTCCCTTGCGAGTCGTTGCCTGGCCTCCAACGCCCGAGCGTACTCCCCTAACGGAGTCCCTGCCATGAAGGCCGTCAGCGCCCCTTCAGCTGCTTCGTACTTCTGCTTAGCCTGATTCAACTCCTCGTCGAGCTTCAGTGTTCCTGCTAAGGAAGTGCCGTAGAGCTGATTGACCTGCTCCTCGTAGACTTGCGCCCACCGCTCCGCCACGTCATCTGCCAGGGCCGGATCCGACGAGCGCACTTCTAACACGATCATCTCGCTGCGGGGCACCACGCGACCGCTCACCTGTCTCAGTAGCGCTCCAGGCGTACGCAGGCTCTCCGGCAGCCGGTCCCCGAGCTGCTCGCGCACCGCGTTTTCGATGTCTACGCTCTGCGCAAGCTGCGCCAGGGCCAGGCGCCGCTCAGAGGTGGGCATCGACAGTCCGGTCTGACCAAGACCGCTCTGGTCGGGGGCATCCGCGGAGACGGTGCGGATTCGGGTGTCGTAGTTGACTTCGGTGCGCGCCCGCTGCGGGACGACGTACACCGAGACGGTATACACCGGCTGCTGAAGCAGGAGATAGGCGACCATCGCCACGGCAGCCGCGAGGGCTCCCCCAGCGAGCCACTTCCAGCGATCGATCAGGAGTAAGCGCAGCTGTCCGGCCAGGGCGCTATCCATCAGTCCTGGGGCTCTCGATGCAAGCAATTCCGAGCTTCTACGAATGCGGCAATTCGGGAGGATACACACGCGGAGGCGTCCACCAGGTGAGCAACCTGAAGCAGCGTACCCTCGGTCACTTGCTCAAACGACCTGCCATCAGCCCCGGTAGCGAGTGACGCCTCCGTTGGATCTCTGGGGGCTTCAGCGCGGTGTGACCGCCACGCTGGCGCCCGTCCGGACCGCACGTTCTGGTATCTGGTTCACGTACGTGTCGCGGTGACCCGGGCCCGATGCTCGCCGCCCAGTCCCGGATGGGAGACGGCCGGCGGTCGGTCTCAGGGTCACGGAGTGACCGCATCGATCTCCTCGGGAGGCGCGAAGTTGGGCCTCATAACGCTTCCGGTCGGTAAACCGCGACCGGCCTTCATGCGTGGCATCGTGGCCATTGCCCCGGCCGTCACCGTCGTCGTGTTCGGAGCGAGTAGCCTGGCGGTGGCGTTCGAGCAGACCCTGGGCCTGCGCTTGCACTGGATCTTGCTCCTGGCGTCCATCGCTGCATGGTTGGGGTCTGCCACCCAGGCAGCGGGTAGAGATGGCGGTGGACTCGAAGCGCTGCGAAGACAGGGCCTCTGCTTCACGCCACTCCTCATCACCGTGGTGCTCTGGGCAATGCCCCCGGAGCAGCAGCCCGCACACGTGGCCTTGTCCTTGATACCACTCGCCGTTCTCTTGACGTGGGCGCTGCTGCGGATGCAGGGCGCACTGGTGGCCCCCGCGTGGCGTACGGCGGCATTCTTCCTGCCGCCGGTGCTGCTGGGCGCCGCCGGCGCGTGGGTCGTGCGCGACCTGCGGGCCTCCGTCACCGCACCTGCGGTCATCCTTCTCGCCCTCGGTTCGACCGCAAGCCTGATGGCCTGGCGTCTCTCCTCACCTCGACGTGATCGTCCCGGCGGCCAACGCTCAGAGAGACCCTGGAACGCCACTATCTTCGTCGTAAGCGCCGCCGCCGCGGCCCTGTTCTTTGTCATCTCGCTCGCCAAGCATAACAATGTGAACAGTAGCCTCGGCGACCTGGGAATATACGAGGAAGTAATATACAATATCTCTAATGGATCATGGGGAGACTTTCTCAGGTATCTTACGTCTCACATGCACTTCGAGCTTATCCTCTTCCCTGTGGCCCTGATCTACAGACTACTCGGTCAGCAGACATGGGTTCTGCTTGCGGTTCAAGCCCTGGCCCTCGCTGGCGGAACCCGTCCGCTCTACCTCGTGGCGAGGCACATTACCGGCAATCTGCCGTTCAGTCTGCCGTTCAGTCTCGTGCTAGCGGTGGCGTATCTGTGCTTTCCAGCGCTGCAGTGGGTGGCCTACTTTGACTTCCACTCCATAGCATTTGCGCCGTTATTTCTGCTGACGTCGTTCTACGGCCTGTTAACCCGGCGCTGGTGGCTGTTCGGTGTCTCAACGCTGCTCGCTCTCGCCTGCAAGGAGGAGGTCTCCTTGACCGTAGCCGCTCTTGGCCTGTACGCCGCCCTGAGTGGTCGTGGCCGCCTCGTTGGCCTGGGCACGGTCGTGGTGGGGCTGGGCTGGTTTATGGCGGTAACACAGGTACTTACCCCTCTGGTTGCGCCGAACGGCTACACCGTCATCTCCAGAGAATTCGCCTCGCTCGGAGGCAGCCCTGCCGAGATCGCCCGTTCTTTCCTGACCGACCCCGCCCGCGTGGCGTCGGTTGTCATCCAACCGCGCAAGGTGGACTACCTGCTGTACCTGACGGTGCCCGTAGGTCTGTTGTGCCTTTCCCCGGGAGTCGCGTTTCTCCCCGCCGTTCCCGGGTTGGCCACCGTCTTCCTATCCACCGTCGAGCGGGTAACCCTGCCCGGCTTCCACTATGGGGCTTCTGTCATCTCCTGGATCGCAGTGATGACGGCCTTCACCGTCGCCCGCGGCTCCCTGCTCCTGCGAGCAGACCTCAGGCGGCGCTGGATGGCAGCGGCGACGGCGCTCATCGCCACGTGTGCGCTAGGTACCACCTTCCTGATCGGATACGTGCCATGGGCGAGGGGCTTCAGCCTGCACATGCTCACCTGGGGCGATCGCGGGCCGACCGTGGACCGCATCGCCGAGCTCATACCCGCCGGTGAGACGGTCTGGACGAGCAACCACGTCGCGCCCCACGTGATTCGTGGACGCTTCCTGACGGAGTTCGCTCTGGATCACCCTGACACGAAGCCGGTGCCGGCCGCCCAAGTCACGCAACGCTACGTGCTCTTGGATCTCACCGAGCGCAAGCATCCCAGCGGGCCGAGCGCTGGCGATCTCCTCCTCCCGTTGCTGGGAGAGGATAGCCCGTTCGGCGTGCGGGCCTTCGAGAACGACTTCGTGCTCCTCCAGCGCGGATACTCGAAGGAAGCAAACCCGAGCGTCGCCGACTATATCGCCCGGCACCGCCTCTACCGGCCAGGAGACTTACCGGCGCTGACCGGCCGGAACGGCAAAGCCAGCAGACACGTGGACAAGCCCGGGTACCTCGCCACGGGCCCGTACGTCACTGTGCCTCCTGGCTTGTACCGTGCGGTGTTCGGCCTGCGCCTCGGACAGGAAACGGAGGCTCAGGTGGGATCAATCGACGTTTCCTGGGCCGACCAGACGCTCGCTGGCAGACCGATACATGGCGCCGAGTTCCGCGCGGTGAACGCGACTCAGGACTTCACACTTGAATTCGTGAGCGTGACTGATGCGCCGCTGGAGTTTCGTATCGCCTTCAGCGGGGCGGCCGATCTTGCCTACGATTACATTCGGTTGGAGCCGGCCGATGAGGTGAGGGTGCCGTTCGACCGAATATCGGCGGCACTGCTGGATTCCCCTGCCGTCCACGGGGCGGCGACCGATGCCGAGTCGGAGACGGTCACGTTCAAGCTCGGCCCTTCTACGGACGGCAATGCCTCGATCCGCGCGCGACTGCTCAAGCGTCGTGAGTTCACACCGGGGCAGCTGGTCAGCCAGTCAGGGGCGGGCCGCCGCGTCAGTGAAGCGGTGGGCGATGTCTTGAGGGCGGATCCGCGCCTCGATCGCCCGGGCTACCTCGTCACGGGACCGTGGCTGGCACTGGAAGCGGGCACATATGAGGCGGTGTACTGGCTGCGTGTGGGCGAGACGTCGAGTAAGGATGCCATTATGATGCTCGACGTCTCCGGGCTGACGGGGTCATCCTCGCTCCAGATCCTGCAGCAGCCGGTTCGCGCCGTAGATCTGGCCCCGG
>DATAAN010000067.1:0-26896 GCA_036260105.1 Actinomycetota bacterium | reverse complement strand
GGCCAGACCGAACGCAAAGCCGGATGGGTCTACTACTCGTACTCAAGGACCATCAACGGCGGCGCGTCCGGGAAGGTGTGGGTTGCCTTCGGCATCGGCGCCACGTGGGAGTCCGAGCGGGTCTACTTCCTCGACTCGGCGAAGGTAACGATCACCACCTAGAACTGAGGGGCTCGGGCCGGACAATGGGGAGCGTTGTCCCGACCTCGTCGTGCTCTGCGAAGGCACGCTAGCATCGAGCTCGGGTCCGTTCCAGAAGTCGGAAATTAGGATGGCGGCATGGTTCGGACAGACGTGGTGGTCGTCGGAGCAGGAATCGTCGGCTTGGCGACCGCGCATGCGATCCTGTCGACCAGTCCTGGGACGAGCGTGTTGGTTCTCGACAAGGAAAGCGAACCTGCACGACATCAAAGCGGACGCAATTCGGGGGTGATCCACTCCGGCGTGTACTACCGCCCGGGATCGGTCAAGGCTCGGACTGTTGCTGCAGGCCGCGAGTCGTTGCTCCGATTTTGCAGGGATGAAGGAATACCGCACGAGATCGTCGGCCAGCTTGTCGTCGCAGTCGAGGAAGAGGAAAGGGGCGTCCTTCGCGATCTGGAGGCGCAGGGGCAACAGAATGGCGTTCCGGCGGAAGTTATCTCGGCCGAGCGGATGCGAGACCTCGAACCGCATGTCGCAGGAGTGGAGGCACTCCACATACCTTCAACCGGGATCGTCGACTTCAGGAGGGTGTGTTCAGCCCTTCTCAACAGAATCGAGCAAGCCGGCGGCGAGTTTCTGCCCGGGCACAGAGTGCTTCGATTTGTCGAGAGAGACGACAGCGTCGTCGTAATGACGAATCGGGGAGAGATCGAGACTCGAGTCGCCACCAACTGCGCCGGCCTTCATTGCGACGAGCTCCGAGATCGGACTAAGGGCAGCACCTCCGATGCCCTGCGGATCGTGCCCTTTCGGGGAGAGTACTTCGGGCTGACCGACAAGCGGAGTGACCTGGTGCGGTCACTCGTCTACCCAGCGCCCGACGTGAGGTTTCCCTTTCTCGGCGCTCACTTCACACGGTCGGTTGACGGCCGCTTACATGCCGGTCCGAATGCCGTCCTCGCGCTTTCCAGGGAGGGCTATTCGTGGGGGTCGATCGATCCGGCTGAGTGCTTGAGCCTGCTCCGATTTCCCGGATTCCGCAAACTCGCCGCCAGGCATTGGCGAACGGGAGTTGACGAGATGGCCGGGTCGCTCTCACGTGCGGTGTTCGTGAAGAAACTTCAACAACTGGTCCCGGAGGTCCGGGCCGATGATCTTGTTCCAGCTCCCGCCGGCGTGCGGGCCCAGGCGGTAGACGGGCAGGGCGCGCTCGTTTCCGACTTCGTCCTGGATGAGACGCCCCGGATACTCCATGTGCTCAACGCTCCCTCCCCTGCGGCGACCGCCTCATTGGAAATTGGTCGCTCGGTAGCCGCGCCCATACTCCAGCGGCTACATTGTGGAGCGTGAGTCAAGGGCAAGAAGCGTTCACGGCACTCCATCCAACCAGTCCTCGGGATGGAGTGGGCCGGCGCCCCGGTCCTTTCCGCTGGCTTTCGCGAGGAGCTCAGCGGCGGTTAGCTGCCGAGTCGGGCCTCAAGATTCTCAGCATCGACCCCACGTACTCGCTTGAGTTGATTCGTGAGCGGGGCCTGGAGCACGAGATAACCTGTCGGGATCTCGACGGCTTCTTCGAGCACGTGTGGACGGTCCACCCGGTCGTCGGAGCCAGCTGGGAACACTCCCGGTCCACTGCTTTCGGTCTTCCCACCTTCACCCCTATCGCCCCCCGGCACACAATGGTCGAGGGACATATAGGACTGTTCCCAATGCCGGCCCCGCTCGCCGCGATCAACCTCGCCTTCGCCCAGATGACACTGCTGGTGAGCCTGGTCAAATTGGTCCGGCGTGAGGGGATCGCGGCTATCCGAGCGGGCGATCCTTACTACAGCGGATTGTTCGGCTTGCTTCTCGCCCGCCTGAACGGCCTGCCGCTCGTGATCCGGATCAATGCAAACTATGACCTGCTCTACAGGACCACCGGGGAGCTTGCGTACCCCCGCCTCCTGCGGTCTCGCAAGGTCGAAATGCGAGTGGCATCCTTCGTCCTAAAACGCGCCGACCTGACCGTGGCGGGGAGCAAGGACAACCTTCGTTACGCCGTGGACAACGGAGCGGACCTGAAGAAGTCGACGCTGTTTCCCAACGGCACCTGGATCGACCCGATCCATTTTCAGCAGGAACCCTCAACTCGGCCGTCGGTTCGCGACGAGCTGGGACTCGGGGACAGGCCCTTTGTGGCTCTGGTGAGCCGCCTTTCGCTGGTCAAGCATCCCGAGGACGTGATCTACACCCTCGCTCACGCCAAGAGGTCGCATCCGAAGCTAGCCGCAGTGTTTATCGGCGACGGGCCGATGCGTGGGGAGCTGGAGCGTCTCGCCACCGAGCTCGGCGTCGCCGAGGACGTCATCTTCGCGGGCAATCGGAACCAACAATGGCTTGCGTCGGCACTCGCGGACGCGAATGTCGTACTCTCCCCGCTCACGGGCCGCGCTCTGGTGGAGGCGTGCTTGAGCTCGACGCCGGTAGTTGCCTACGACGTCGAGTGGCATTCGGAGTTTCTCCGCTCCGGGGAGAACGGCATTCTCGTGCCCTATCGAGACACCGAGGCAATGGCGACAGCCGTCTGCCAACTGCTCGCAGATCCCCAACTTGGCGAACGCCTGGGCCGGGCCGGGAGGGCTACTGCGATCGAGGTGATGAATCCCGCTCTTCTCATGGAGCACGAGAGGCGGGAGTACAAGAAGCTGCTCGGACTTCAGTAGTCCAGCACAGCGCCAGCAAACGGTGATCTCGCCAAGTTGTAAGGTTGGCCGCCAAGCGCAGGCTCGACAGGATAGATAGGCTTGGTCGTCGGCCGATCGCCTGGTCCGTTCGTTATCAAGCGTGGCGGGACTAGCGGTTCAAGAATTGGGGCGTGACGCTGTGCTTCCAGACCGAAACTCTTCTGTTGCGGTGGCCGGATGCGGCGCTTGGGGCCGGAACCTGGTCAGGACCTTTTCCACTCTCGGATCGCTGAGCGCGGTTTACGATCCCGACCCTGCGGCGATGCAGCGTATGGTGGCGGAGTTTGGGGCGCCCGCGAGAAGCCTCGGCGCGATTCTCGACGATCCCACCATCGACGCCGTCGTCGTGGCGGCGCCTGCCGCTCAACACGACGAGCTCGCCATGCTGGTCCTCGAGGCCGGCAAGCACGTATTTGTCGAGAAGCCGCTGGCACTGCGGGTGGACCGGGCCCAAGCAGTGTGTGATTTTGCCGAGGACCGGGGCCTGGTCCTGATGGTCGGCCACTTGCTCCAGTACCACCCCGCCTTCGAAGCCTTGGAGCAGTTGGTCGCCGGAGGCGGAGTTGGCCGCCTACAGTACCTCTACTCCAACCGTCTGAACTTTGGAAGGATCCGGCGCGAGGAGAACATCCTCTGGAGCTTCGCTCACCACGACATCTCCATGATGCTGCGCCTGGCCCGGTCGGAACCGGACGGCGTCTCGGCCGTCGGATCAACCTTCCTGCACACGGCGATCGCAGATGTGACCACGACGCATCTGTCGTTTCCGAACGGCGTGCGAGGCCACGTATTCGTCTCCTGGCTCCACCCATTCAAAGAGCAGAAGCTGGTCGTGATCGGCGATCGGGGGATGGCGGTATTCGACGACGGAGCACCGTGGGAGAGCAAGTTGCGGCACTATCCGCATCAGGTCGCATGGCGTGACGGGATCCCGGAGGCCGCCAGAGCCAACGCCGTACCGATCGAGGTTGAACCGGCCGAACCCTTACGACGCGAGTGCGAGCATTTCCTCTCCTGCATACGAACCGGTTCGACGCCCCGTACGGACGGCCGGGAAGCGGTTCGTGTGCTGAAGGTCCTGGACGCTGCCGAAAAATCGATGCGCCCAGGAACGGAGCCCAGGCCTTCGTTCGTCGCGGACCCGCCCGCCCAAGGCGTCTTCATCCACGAGACCGCCGTCGTGGACGACGGGTGTGTCATCGGAGCGGGTACGAAGGTATGGCACTTCAGCCACATCCTGAAAGGTTCCCGTATCGGCCGCGGGTGCGTACTGGGTCAGAACGTGATGGTGGGACCGGACGTCACGATCGGAAACGGATGCCGTATCCAGAACAACGTCAGCGTCTACAAAGGGGTAACTCTGGAGGACAACGTCTTCTGCGGACCTTCCAGCGTCTTCACGAACGTGCTCATTCCGCGTGCCGAAGTCGACCGCAGGGATGAGTTCCTTCCCACGCTCGTACAGACCGGTGCCACTATCGGGGCCAACGCGACCATTGTCTGCGGCAACACGATAGGGAGTTACAGCGTGGTTGCCGCGGGAGCCGTCGTGACCCACGACGTCGCCTCCCACAGCCTGGTTGCCGGCGTCCCCGCCCGGCACATTGGATGGGTGAGCCACGACGGCGTTCGAATGGGCCCCGACCTCGTATGCCCCCGTACCGGCAAGAGATACAGGCTTGCCTCTGGGGGCGGTCTGGAGGAGGTCAGCACACAAACCAGCCAGGAGATCGCGCTGCTTGACCTGGGCGCTCAAAGAGCCAGGCTGGGAAACCGTATCGATCAAGCTGTAACCCGGGTGGTAGAGCACCAGCAGTTCATTCTGGGGCCGGAAGTTCACGAGTTCGAGGATCGGCTCAGCGCTTACTGCGGTGCGACACATACCGTGTCCTGTGCGAGTGGTACGGATGCCCTCATGCTGGCCGTCCTTGCGCAGCGTGTCCGGCCGGGCGACGCGGTGCTCCTTCCCAGCTTTACCTTCACGGCTACGGCGGAGGTCGTCTCGCTTTTGGGCGCAACACCCGTCTTCATAGACGTGGAGGAGGAAAGTGCAAACATCGATCCCACCAGGCTCGACGAGGCGCTCCGGGCCGCATCGCAAGAGGGATTGAGTCCGGTCGGAATCATCGCGGTGGACCTCTTCGGCCGTCCGGCCGACTACGCCGCGTTGGGGGCGATCGCCGAGGAGAACAATCTGTGGTTGCTGGGCGATGCGGCCCAATCCTTAGGAGCCAGCGTCGACGGTGCACTGGTGGGAACCCTGGCTCCCGCAACTGCGACCAGCTTCTTCCCGTCGAAGCCGCTCGGATGCTACGGCGACGGAGGAGCAGTCCTCACGTCAGATGAGCAGTTGGCGACCACCATCCGATCGCTCGCCTTGCACGGAAGGGGGTCGCACAAGTACGAGGCGGTCCGCGTGGGCTTGAATAGCCGTCTCGACACGATCCAGGCGGCAGTGCTGCTGCAGAAGTTGGAGCTGCTGGAGGATGAGATCAAGCAGCGCCGGCTGGTGGCCGAGTACTACAGCAAGGAGTTGGGCGATATCGTGGGCGTTCCAGCGATGCCGGCCCACATCAACAGTGCATGGGCCGCCTATACCATCAGGGTCTCCGGCAGGGATGACGTCCAGGCGGCACTTAAGCGAGAGGGGATCCAAGCGGCCATCTACTATCCCAAGGCTCTGCACCAGCAGCCGGCCTACAAGAACTGCCTCGTCCCTCCGGGCGGCTTACCCGTCACCGAGACGCTCGTGAGGGAAGTTCTTAGCCTCCCTATCCACCCCTATCTTCCAGCTTCCGACCAGGAGCGGGTGGTGCGGTCGATACGGGCGGCGCTGGGTCGATGAGCTCTGCTTCGAGCGTTCCGGGAACGGACTTTCGCGGCGCCAAAGTCGTCGTTCTCGGCGGAGCAGGCCTCATAGGTTCCCACGCTGTCGACGCCCTCATCTCCGAAGAGGTCGGGGAGATAGTCGTGTACGACAACTTCGTGCGCGGAACCCCGGAGAACCTTGTCGAGGCCCTGAGAGATCCCCGTGTGCGCGTCTTCGAAGCCGGCGGAGACATCTGTCAAACCGACATCCTGGCGGCTGCCCTGGAGGGCGCCCAGGTGGTCTTCCACTTCGCCGCACTGTGGCTCCTGCAGTGTCAGGACTTCCCGAGGGCTGCCTTCGACGTCAACATCCGTGGGACGTTCAACGTCCTCGAGGCCTGCGTTGCCGCAAAGGTGGAACGCCTCATCTACTCCTCCTCGGCGTCGGTGTACGGCGATGCGGTCGAAGAGCCGATGACCGAGGATCACCCCTTCAACAACCAGAACTTCTACGGCGCCACGAAGATCGCCGGCGAGGCGATGGCCCGGGCCATGCACCACCGTTTCGGACTCCCCTACGTCGGGCTGCGGTATATGAACGTCTACGGGCCTCGGCAGGATTACCGCGGTGCGTATATCGCCGTGATCATGAAGATGCTCGACAACATCGACCGAGGGGAACCCCTGGTCCTCTACGGCGACGGCAGCCAGGCATACGACTTCGTGCACGTCTCCGACTGTGCGCTGGCAAATATCTGCGCGATGAAGGCAGGAGTGGTCGACCGCTTCTACAACGTCGGCACGGGCCGACGGACCAGCCTTGCGGAGCTTGCCCATCTGCTCCTCGAGCTGACGGGTTCGGACGTCGGGATTCGTTATGAGCCTGGGGGGCTCACCTTCGTCAAGAACAGAGTCGGGTCGCCGCATCGAGCAGAGGCAGAGCTCGGCTTCACGGCGCAGGTCCCGCTGAAGGAGGGTCTCCAGTCCCTGATCGATTGGCGGAAGTCGCACCAGCAAGAGGTCGACAGGCGTCGAGCCGGCGCAGGACATTGACGCGGGACGTAACACCGAGGAACGACGCAGGAGGCCCGTCTCCAACCGACCCCAAATGGCTTTCGGACCTCCTTGGCGTGCCGCTGCCCTCGGAGGGCGAGACCGCCGTCGTCAAAGATCGCAAGTTCGTGATGGTCAAAGGAATCCTGAGGGAGGAGACGAAGCTTTCTCCTGACGGCACGAACATCGCGAGCGTCTTCGGCTTCAAGTGGGCGCAACACAGCACTTTCGACTCCGAGGCGACGAACGCCCACGCAAGGGCCTGGCTGGAGCAGAAGTATGGAGACGTGCGCTCCGCCGCCTGGTGGAACGAATACCCTCCCGCGCCGCTGGTTCTGGATGCCGGCTGCGGCGCGGCAGTATCGGCCGTCGAGCTTTTCGGCGACAGGCTGAAAGAGGTGCGTTACCTCGGAGTAGACGTCTCGGATGCGGTGGAGACGGCTGCGGGGCGGCTGGCAACCCGCGGGCTGCCCGGACAGTTCCTACAGGTGGACCTTGCCGGCATCCCGATCGACCCCGAAAGCGTCGACGTCATCTTCTCGGAAGGAGTTCTCCACCACACTCAATCGACTGAAAAGTCGCTCAAGGCTCTGTCGAGGTTATTGAAGCCGGGTGGCCGCTTCCTGTTCTACGTCTACCGAAAGAAGGCGCCGATCCGGGAATTCACCGACGACTACATCCGGGAGCGGCTCGCAGACCGAAGCCCGCAGGAGGCCTGGGAGGCCATGATCCCGTTGACCTATCTCGGTAAGGCGCTGGCCGAGCTCGACGTGGAGATCGACATTCCTCTGGACATCGAGTTGCTCGACATCCCGGCCGGTCGCATAAATGTCCAGCGGCTCTTCTACTGGTACTTCTGCAAGGCCTTTCATCACCCCGACCTGTCGGTGGAGGAGATGAATCACATCAACTACGACTGGTACGCCCCTCGCTTTGCGCACCGGCACACCGCAGAGGAACTGAACCGCTGGTGTGCGGAGGCGGGGCTTGAAGTTGAACGGCAGTATCTCGAGCCGGCGGGGATAACGATGGTCACGCGCAAGCTGTAGGTCATGTGCGGCTTTGTCGGGGTCATCAACCGCGGAGGCGAACCGGTCGCTCCGGTCATCCTCCGGTCGATGACGCAGAGGTTGTTTCACCGAGGTCCGGACTCCGACGGGCACTTCCTCGACGGGGCCGTCGGTTTCGGGCACCGCAGGCTATCGATCCTGGACCTCACTCCGGCGGGGAGCCAGCCGATGGCGACCGAGAGCGGCTCTTACGTCCTCCTCTACAACGGGGAGGTCTACAACTTCGGCGAGCTGAGAGTCGAGTTGCAGTCGCTCGGTCACCGGTTCCACTCGCGCACCGACTCGGAGGTGGTGCTTCACGCTTTGGCACAGTGGGGATCCGATGCGGTGCCTCGATTCAACGGCATGTTCGCCTTTGCTCTGTACGACCGGGCCCGTAGACAGGTGCTTTTGGGTCGCGACCGCTACGGGATCAAGCCCCTGTACTACGCTCAACGAGGCGCCACCGTCTTGTTCGGCTCGGAGATAAAGGCATTCCTGGAGCACCCCGGGTACAGGGTCGAACCCGACCTCGAAGGGCTCGTCGAGTACCTCACATTCCAGAACTTCCTGACAGACCGGACCCTGTTCGCCGGGACCAGACTGCTACCCGCCGGCACGCTTTTACGTATACCGATCGACGATGAGGGTCCGCTGAAGCCGGAGACCTACTGGGACTTCTCGTTCGCCGAACCCGACCAACCGAAGGACGAGCAGCAGTACATCGAGGAGCTCGACCGTCTGTTCGAGCAGTCGGTGAACCGGCAGCTGCTGAGCGACGTCGAGATCGGCGCATATCTCAGCGGCGGCATGGACACAGGAGCCATCACGGCAGTAGCCGCCCGCCAGCTCCCCTACATGAGAACCTTCACCGTGGGCTTCGATCTGACGTCCGCCTCAGGGCTGGAGCTCGGGTTCGACGAGCGCGCCCCGGCGGAGCGGCTTTCGTATCTGTGCCGCACCGAGCACTACGAGATGGTGGTGAAGGCAGGCGACATGGAACGTGTCCTGCCCTCGGTCATGTGGCACCTGGAGGAGCCCAGGGTAGGCCAGAGCTATCCGAACTACTTCGCAGCTAAGCTCGCCGGAAGCCTCGGCCGGGTGGTTCTGTCGGGTGCGGGCGGAGACGAGCTGTTCGGCGGCTACCCGTGGCGCTATTACCGGGCCATCGCCAACGACAGCTTCGAGCACTACGTCGACAACTACTTCGCCTTCTGGCAGCGCCTGGTGCCGCCTGAGGTCCTGCCTCGCCTGCTCCGGCCCCTGGGGCTCGGCCCCGAATCTCTGGCCACCCGGGACATCTTCCGAGGCGTCTTCGCCACCCACGCCGCCGAGCTGACCCGCCCTGAGGACTACATCAACCACTCCCTCTACTTCGAGGCGAAAACTTTTCTTCATGGCCTCCTGGTGGTCGAGGACAAGCTCAGCATGGCTCACAGCCTCGAGACCCGGCTGCCCTTCCTGGACAACGACCTGGTGGACTTCGCGACCAAGGTCCCGATACGGCTCAAGCTGCGGAACATCGATCAAGTGGTTCAGCTGAACGAGAACCAGCCGGGGCCGAAAGCCCGGACCTACGAGCGCCAGTTCAGCGATGGAAAGATGCTTCTGCGGCAGGCGATGAGGCGCCACATACCACTGGAGACATTGTTCAGGGCAAAACAGGGCTTCTCCGCGCCCGACGCCTCCTGGTTTCGCGGTGAGAGCATCGACTACGTCCGCAGCAGGCTCGTGTCGGGCAACTCGCCCCTCTTCGAGTTCCTGGATCGAGATACGGTTCGCGCGATGATCGAGGAGCATCTCTCCGGCCGTCAGAACCGGCGACTTCTCATCTGGTCGCTGCTCTGCCTCGATCAGTGGTGCGAGATCTTCCTGCTCGGATCTCGGCCGGTACGCTGATGACCCCTCGAACGACGACCAGTCTCGGGGAGGATCCGAGTGAAGCGATTAGGGGGCTGCCTACTTGAAAATTCCGGTCACGATACCTCTGTGCGGCGATGAAGAGAAGCAACTGCTGGCCAGGGTGGTGGACTCCGGCTGGCTGACCCATGGTTCCTTCGTCGAGCAGTTCGAGCACCTGGTAGCACGGTACGTCGGCGCGGCTTACGCGGTCGCAACGACCAGCTGCACGACTGCGATGCACATCGCCCTTCTGCTGTATGGGATAGGCCCCGGGGATGAGGTCATCGTCCCTTCCTACACCTGGATCGCAACCGCAAACGTGGTCCGTATGGTCGGAGCGACGCCCGTCTTCGCCGACATCGATCTCGCCACCTTCAACGTGACACCGGAAACCATCGCCGAGAAGATCACTTCCCGCACGAAAGCGTTCCTGCCGGTCCACCAGCTGGGGATGCCGCTTGATCTCGAAGGCATCGCAAAGGTGGCCGCGGCGCACGACCTCATAGTCGTGGAGGACGCGGCATGCGCGCTCGGTAGCCTTTATCAGCAGAAGCCGGTCGGAAGTTTTGGCAATGTCGCGTGTTTCAGTTTCCATCCCCGCAAGGTCGTCACGACGGGCGAGGGAGGCATGATCGTCACCGATGATGAGCGGCTAGCTCGGCGGGCGAGGACCTTGACCCATCACGGAGCGTCGGTCTCGGATGTGGCCAAACACAAGGCGAGCACCATGACCGCTCTCTTCGCTGAGGAGTTCGTCGAGGTGGGGTTCAACTATCGCATGACGAACCTGCAGGGAGCGGTGGGCGTGGTACAGATGGACCGTCTGGAGGACATCCTCGCCCGCCGGCGGGAGTTGGCAGTCCGGTACTCGCAGGCGTTCGAGGAGATGCCCCACGTCATCCCGCCCTTCGTCCCCGAAGGCGCGCTGCCGAACTGGCAAAGTTATGCCATCCGGGTGGCCAAGGATTCGCCGGTCGAGCGGAACCGCCTGGCGCAGGACCTGCTGGACGCCGACATCGCTTGCCGGCCGGGGCTGATCGCTTGCCATACTCAGCCGGCCTACCGTTCACCCGACATGCCCATCAAGCTGACCCAGACGGAGGAGGCACTAAAGACCGCGATTCTTCTCCCCCTGTACCCGCAGATGACGTTCGAGGAGCAGGACCACGTCCTCCACACCGTAGCCAGCAGCCTCGCCCGGGCCTAGCCCGCGGCGACCTTGGTGCACGCAACGCCGCACGGATGGTGCCGCGAATACGCGTACTAGCGGCTGGCGGAAGCTGCGCCGTTCAGCAGGGAACCGGCCCCCAGGACCGACTGAATCTCGGCGTAAAGTCCGTTTCGCAGCTCCACCGTGAAACCCCCGCCGAGCCGGAGCACCGTGTCGCCGTTGCGCCCCCCGGAAAGGTGGAGGTGAACCGGTGAGGAGCCCGGGTGGCTCGCCAGCACCGCCTTCAGGTCCTCGATGCGGGACTGAGTGAGCGCGTCGGCCGCCAGCTTGATGCGCAAAACCTGGTCGGCGCCGCTGATGTCCGGCTTGGTCACCTTGAGGGCCATGAGCTTCACGTTCTCGTCACGCACCTCGACCCTGCCCTTGACGATGACGATCGAGTCGTCGCACAGCAGCTCGGGCGACGTCTCGTTGACGGTCTGCGGCCAGAACGTGACCTCGACGTTGGCCTTCATGTCTTCGAGCACACCCTGGTACCAGATGTCTCCCTTCTTGGTGAACTTGCGGGTCATGCGGGAGAGGATGCCGCCGACCACCTTCACCGAACCATCGGAGCACTCGGCCAGCGCCGGGATCTCGAGCTCAGTCTGCGCCTGCATCGCTCCCTCGATGGCCGCCAGCGGATGCTCCGAGACGTAGAAGCCGAGCATCTCCTTCTCCGCCTTCAGGAGGTCGCCCTGGGGCACGTCGTCCTGGACCGCGTCGAGGTTGACGGCCACGCCGGAGGTTGCGAAGTTCGGCGTCTCCGGCTCTCCGGCAAAGAACGAGTACTGCCCTGCCTCCTCCGCCTTCCGCTCGGCCATGATGGCCTCGACAAGCCGGCCCGCCCTCTCGGACATGCAAAGGCCGCCGTTCTTCGGGTCCCTCTCCAGAAGCGGTCCCCTCTTAACGTTCAGGCAGTCGAACCCGCCGGCCTTCGCCAGCGACTCGATCACCTTCTTGTTGAGGCAGCTCGGGTCGACCCTCCGGCAGAAGTCGTCGAAGCTGCTGAACGGGCCGCCCTTGTTGCGGGCTGCGATAATCCGCTCGGCGACGGACTCCCCAACGTTGCGGATGGCCGACAGTCCGAACAGGATGTCGTCGGCCCGCGGCTTGAAGTCCAGGTCCGAGTCGTTGACGGACGGAGGAAGCACCTTCACTCCCATGGCCCGCGTCTCCGCCAGATACATCGGCATCTTGTCGTTGCGGTCCTTGGCCGACGTGAGCAGCGCCGCCATGTACTCGACCGGGTAGTTGGCCTTCAGCCAGATCGTCTGGTACGCCACCAGGGCATAGCCGTTGGCGTGCGCCCGGTTGAACGAGTAGCCGGCGAACGGCTTGATCAGGTCCCACAGACCCTGAGACTCCTGCGGCGTCAGCCCGGCCGCCTGGGCACCGCGGTGGAACTGCGCCTCCCACTTCACCAGCTCCGAGGTCTTCTTCTTGCCGATGGCGTACCGGATCATGTCGGCGTCCTGGGGCGAGAACCCGGCCACCACCTGAAGGATCTGCGTGACCTGCTCCTGGTAGACGATCACGCCGTTGGTGTCCGCCAGGACATCGGTCAGCAGCGGGTGGAAGTAGGACACCGACTCGGGCTGGTGCTTGCCCTTCACGTACCGGGGAATCTCGTCCATGGGTCCCGGCCGGTAGAGGGCGATAAGTGCCGCGATCTCCTCGAACCGGTCGGGGCGCAGCTGCCGGCAGAGGCGGGTCATACCTCCGGACTCCATCTGGAACACGCCTGCCGTGTTGCCGTCGGAAAGCAGCTTGAACGCCTTGGGGTCGTCCAGCGGGAGCTTGTCGGGATCGATCTCGACGCCCCGGTTGTTTTTGGCGTGCAGCACCGTGTCGCCGATGACCGTGAGGTTGCGCAGCCCGAGGAAGTCCATCTTCAGCAGGCCGATCTGCTCGATGGCCCCCATCTCGTACTGGGTCACGATGTCGCCGTCGGTGCGCTGCACCGGGCAGATGTTGGCGAGCGGCTCCCGGCCGATCACCACACCGGCGGCGTGAATCGAGTGCTGCCGCCGCAGGCCTTCGAGCTTGCGGGCGGTGTCGATGACCTGCTTGCTCGTGTCCTCCGTCTCGTACGCCTGCCGCAGCTCCTGGGCCGCGGCGTAGGCGTCGTTGTGGCCGCTGTGCTTGGGCCACTCGACGCTCTTGTCGAAGCAGGCGTCGAACGGCGGCTCCTTTCCTAGCACCAGCGGCGGGTACATCTTGGCGAGCCGGTCCCCCACCGAGTACGGCAGCCCCAGCACCCGGGCGCCGTCCCGGATTGCCGCCTTCGCCTTGATGGTGGAGAAGGTGATGATCTGCGCCACCCGGTCCTCGCCGTACTTCTGGGAGACGTACTTGATGACCTCGCCGCGCCGGCGGTCGTCCAGGTCGATGTCGATGTCCGGCATG
This sequence comes from Actinomycetota bacterium, assembly GCA_036260105.1. Lineage (GTDB taxonomy): Bacteria > Actinomycetota > CADDZG01 > JAHWKV01 > JAHWKV01 > JAJCYE01. The sequence continues at coordinate 13,595 of DATAAN010000067.1, read as the reverse complement.
GACTTGCGCCCCGGGTTGAGGAAGCGCTCGAAGCCCAGGTTCCACCGGATCGGGTCCAGCTCGGTGATACCCAGGCAGTAGGCCACGATGGAGCCTCCGACCGACCCGCGACCCGGGCCAACGCGAATCTTCTGGCTCTTCGCCCACTGCACGAAGTCGGCGACGATCAGGAAGTAGGCGGAGAATCCCATCTCCTCGATCACCCGCAGCTCCATGTTGAGCCGGTCGTCGACCTCCTTGGTGACCGGCTGGTACCGGCGCCGAAGGCCGGTCTCCGCCTGCAGCCGGAGGTAGGTCTGGATGGTGTGGCCCTCCGGCACCTCGAAGGTCGGGAGGAGCATCTTGTAGAGGTCCAGCTCGACGTCGCACAGCTCGGCGACGCCGACGGTGTTCTCCACCGCGTCCTGGTACTGGGGGAAAGCCTGGAGCATCTCCTCCCGGCTCTTCATGTAGAACTCGTCGGTGTCGAACTTCATCCGCTTGGTGTCAGCCAGCTCCTTGCCGGTCTGGATGCACAGCAGGATGTCGTGCGCCTCGGCGTCCTCCTTGCAGGTGTAGTGGGAGTCGTTGGTGGCGACCAGCGGAATCCCCAGCTCGTTGCCGATCTTGCGCACCTCGGCATTGAGCATCTCCTGGCCCTGCACGCCCTGCTGCTGGATCTCGAGGAAGTAGCGATCGCCAAAGATCTCGCGGTACGCCCTGGCCGTCTCCCTGGCGGCATCGGGACGGCCGTTCACGACGTTCTTGGCCAGCTCGCCGCTGAGGCATCCGGACAGGACGACGATGCCCTCGTTGTGCTTGTCCAGCAGCTCGCGGTCCAGGCGGGGGCGGCGGGTCCGCTGGTCGTAACCCTCCAGGAAGCCCAGCGACGACAGCTTCACCAGGTTGCGGTAGCCCGCGTTGTTGGCGGCGATCATGGTCAGGTGGTGGTAGGAGTCCTGATGCCGGGTGGACCGGTCCAGCCGGGAGTTGGGGGCGACGTATGCCTCCATGCCGATCAGCGGCTTGACGCCGGCCGACTTGCCGGCCAGGTAGAAGGGGATCGCCCCGTACATGACGCCGTGGTCGGTGAGGGCCACGGCCGGCATGTCCAGCTCCTTGGCCCGGGCAAACATCTCCTTGATCCGGCTCGCGCCGTCCAGCAGGGAGTACTCCGAATGGGAGTGGAGATGTACGAAGCTCACTCGGGCGCAGTGCCTCCAGGGCCGGGGGGAAGTGAACTACAGCGGTGTAAGTCCGAAGTAATCTACCGCCGGTTTCGGCGGAGGGTCAAGCGCGATTCTAGGGAACGGGCTCAGTCGTAGCGACCCGCGAAAATGTCCTGGTACTCGGTGATCCAGCTCTTGGAGCGCAGCCAGAGGGTTACGGCTCCGAAGCCCGCAGCGAGGGCGAAAAGCCGAGGAAGGGACGGCGCGTTGCCCGCCAGTCCGAGGAGGAAGGCCAGCGCTCCCGCCACTCCTATGAAGGTGGCGGTGCGGTATAGGAACAGCTGCACTCGGGCCGACTTCTTGTTGATCCACTCCTCCAGCCACTCGTCGCGCTCACGGAGGGAGATCCACCAGAACCCGGTGAAAAAGCCGATCTTCCGCAGCACCTCAGACGGCCCGGGCCAGCGACTCGACGTGGAAGGTGACGCGGCACAGGCCAACCGTGCCCGCGGTGTCCGTCACGTCCTTCACCTCCAGATGTTTGTCGACCGCGTACCACGAGGTCCGGTTCAGGGTCAGGTTCAGCGATCCCTGCGGCGACACCCCGCTGATCCTGGTCGTCGTGCGCAGCCGGACGGTCCTGACCGTCGCACCCTGGCCCAGCCTAACCTCCTCACCGACCGCCTCGACGTTGGAGACGGCCTCGATGCGGACCTGGCCGTCGGCGGAGGACAGCGCAAAGCCGCCGGTGTCCCCCACCCGCGGGAAGGCCGGGATGATCCGGGCGGGCGGGTTGGCCTGGAAGTCGAACACCACAGTCTGCGCATTTACCCGCTGCTCCTGCCGGAGCGAGACGAGGTACATGCCGTCGTCCCGGTACTCGAACACGGCGTTGGACAGCGACCCCACGCTGCCGCCCCCCGTCTGATCCCGGTCGATGCTCTGCCGGTTTCCGTTGACCGGTCCGACATTGAGCCGGGTCGGCGTCGGAGGCGCCTGGTTGGCGACGAGGCATCCCCCGGTCGAGATCGTCCCGCTCTCGTCGAAGAGATACTGCCCTGGAGCGGCCGGGCCGGTGACCGGCTGGGCGCCGGCCGGCGCGGGAGCAGCCGGAGGGGGCGGTGCCGGGCGAGGGGCTGCGCCCGGAGGCCTGGGAGCAGGGATGTTGGGCGAAGGCGGCGGGGATGCGGCCGGCTCGGCAGGTGGAGCGGAGACGGACGGCGAAGGTGACGTGGCTGGACTGGCGGTTCTCCGGGGCTCCGGCTCGTCACCACCGCCGCAGGCGGCGCCCAACAGCAGAACGACCGAGAGAGCAAGAGCGCGCAGCTGACTCAACGCTCTACTCATAGCCGATTGCCTCGATCACGCTGATCGATCCCGCACGACGGGCCGGCTCGAGGCTTCCGAGGATCGCCATGGCGATGCCAAGCGGGAAGGCGATCAGAGCAGGCGTCCAGACGAACGCGTACTCGACCGGCATCCCGCCCTGGTGGCCGACCGCCACCATCGCCGCCCGGTGCGCAAGGAATCCGAAGGCGACTCCGACGAGGCCTCCGACCACCCCCAGCGCCCCCGCTTCGACGGCCACCATGCTCCGGAGCTGCTTGCGGCTCGTGCCCAGCGCCCTCATGATCCCCAGCTCGGTCCGCCGCTCGATGACGGAGATGATGAGTGCGTTGATGATCGCCAGTACGGCGGCGCCGACCACGACCCCCACCATGGCGTCGAACAAGGACCGCACCTGCTTGACCGTGCCCTCGATGACCTGCAGGTATTCCGACCCGCTGCTCACGTAGACCGGAACCGGCGAGTCTCTGACGAACTCCTCGACCCGGGCGCGTACGGCTTCAGGGTCGGCGCCGTCCTCGAAGGTCAGCTGGTAGTCGCTGACGCCGGTACGTCCGAACCAGTCGATGACGTTACGCCGGCCGATCGTCACCAGGCCGCGCTCCCAGGTGAAAGAGGGCACCGAGGCGATCACCTGCACGTCCCTCTCCCCAGAGGGGGTCGGCAGCGTCAGCTGGTCCCCGGGTCCGATGTTGAACAGCTCCTCGAACCGGGTCGACACCACGGCAGCCGTCCCCTCCTGAACCTGGACCCGCTGCTCCGGCGTGATTCCGGCCATCGCCGGCTCCGCCCCCTGAGACTTCGAGGTCCCCTGCACCAGGACCCGCTCTCCCTGGTAGCTGACAAAGGAGAAGGTGTTCGTTCCTACGTTCTCGACGCCGGGCATGGCCTGCAGCTGCGCTTCCCACTCCGCCGGCAGCAGCACATCGGTGGCCAGCGCCACGCCGGAGGCGGCCGAGACGTAGAGATCCACCCGGCCCAGCGAGTTCGTCGACTCGATGACGGAGGTGTTGATATTGGCGCTGGCGCTGGCCTGGGTGACGATCATGCCGACTCCGGCGACGACCGCCACACTGGTCGCCCATGCCCGGCGGGGGGCCCGCCGGACCGCCGAAGCGGCGAGCCGCCCGGCCACGCCGAACTTCTCGGCGAAGCGCGCCGTCGCATTCGCTATCGGGTGGGTCAAGCCGAAGGTGGCGACGATCGCCCCCACCACCAGACCGCCCATCGCCACGAAGCCCAGACTGCCCGGCCCCCAGATCGCGGTGAAGAAGGATCCGAGGAAGATCGCGATGCCGACGAAGGTGGGAATCGGCGCGACGCCCTGCACGTCCTCGAGAGCTTCGAGGACTCCAACGGGCCGCATGGCAGAAGCGGGCGCCACTTTGACTGCCGCCATCGCCGGCATGGCGGCGGCCACGACGGAAGAGACGATCCCGACCACCAGCGCCGTCGGGATGGCGTAGGAGGGCATATTGAGCTGGACGCCGACGCCGAGACCGTTGGTGTAGAAGTCGGGGATCGCCCGCACCAGGATGCCGGCCAGCACCAGGCCGACGAAGCTGCCGATCACCGAGCCGATCAGGCCCAGCAGGGCGGCTTCCCAAAGCAGGTAGCGCAGGAGCATGCGCCGGCCGCCGCCCAGGGCCCGCAGGGTGGCGATCTCCCTACGGCGCTCCAGCGCAGCCATGCTCATCGTGTTGTAGACCAGGAACGCTCCGACGGTCACCGCGATGCTGACGCCCATCAGCATGCCGAACCGCAGGCTGGCGGTGGAGGACTGGGCCTGGCGGACCCGTCCCGCCGGCGAGTCGACGAAGGTGCCGCTGCCGGTCTTTAGCGAAAGCGACCGGCGTAGGCCCTCGAGGGACTGCCCTTGCTGGGCGATGACGAAGATGGAGTCGATGCGCGGCCCCTTGCCGAGCAGCTGCTGCGCCGTCGGCAGCGGGGCGACGGCGAACATGCCGTCGTTGAAGCGCCCCGCCTCACCGCCGACGACCCCCACGACCGGCACCTGCTTCTCACCGGCGGTGGAGAAGACCGTCACCGTGGAGCCGCGCTCGGCGTTTATGGCCGAGGCGAGCGGTTCGCCGATCAGGATTCCGGGCTCGGCCGCCAGCCGCTCGATCGTCTCCTGCTCGTCCTGAGCCAGTTCGGTGCCCAGGAGCTGAGCCCGCTGATCCACGCCCAGGAACATCACCTGCTGCCGGTTCACCAGAGCTCGCGAGCGGATCATCGGGATGGCGGCCTCCACCCCTTCCGTCTCCTCGACGTCGAAGAACAGCCTTTCGTCCAAACCTTCGTTGGAAACCGCGGAGACCTCGAGATCGGCGCTGCCTGCCAGGTCCGAGATGAAGCCCTCCACCGACCCGGTGAGGGACCCGAGCAGGCCGAGGACCGCAACCAGCAGAGCGGAGCCGATGGCTATGCCGGAGATCGAGAGGGCGGTGCGCGCCCGGTGCTCGGTGAACCGCCGGAGGTTGAGCAGCTTGAACAGGGTCATCCGGCGAGCACTCCGTCGCGAAGCGTGACCTGCTGGTCGGCCAGCGAGGCCGCCTTGGCGTCGTGCGTCACGATCACCACCGTCCGACCCTCCTCGGAGACGATGTTGCGAAGCAGGTCCAGCACCGCCTGGCCGGAGGCCGAGTCGAGGTTGCCCGTCGGCTCATCGGCCAGTACGAGCACAGGGTCGGCGATGAGTGCGCGTGCGACCGCCACGCGCTGCATCTCCCCGCCCGACAGCTGCGAGGGCTTGTGGTCGATTCGGCCGCCCAGCCCTACCTTCTCCAAAAGCTCCACCGCCTTCGGCCGGACGTCTTTCAGCTTCTCCCCGTCGAGAAGGCGGGGAAGCGCGACGTTCTCCCACGCGTTCATCGTCGGCAGCAGGTTGAAGAACTGGAAGATGAAGCCCAGCCGGCGCCGGCGGAAGATCGTCAGCTCGGCGTCGTCAAGGTCCGCGAGGTCGTGGCCGTCGACTACGACCGAGCCGCTGGTCGGCGTGTCCAGGCCCCCCATGAGGTGGAGGAGGGTCGACTTGCCGCTTCCCGACGGACCCATGACCGACACCAGACGGCCGGCTTCGATGTCGAATGACACCCCCCGCAACGCCGGTACCCGGGCCGTGCCAAGGCTGTACTCCTTGACGAGGTCGGTTACCGAGACGAGTGCCACGAGAGCCTTTCTAAGCCGCGGAGCGCTGCGACAGGGGTTCAGTCGAAGCCGCGGAGCGATGTTCTTTGAGGTACTTCCACTGTAAGGCCGATCCGGTTACTGGACGGCGAACGTTGCGGTCTGGCTGTCCTCCGGGACGATGGCGGCAAACGTGGTGTCCTGAAGGGTGGCAGTGGGGTCGTCCGGGACGTCGACGTAACGCACCTCCGGAGACCGGTTGGCGCTGGCCAGGTTGGAGTGCGTCGATCTGACGACCACGGCGAAGATCGTCGCCGGCTCGGCCGTCAGCTTGGCAAGGGCCTCCCGGTACAGGTCGACGTCCTTCTCGTAGACCGCTCGATAGGCCGGGTCTTTCACGCTGGCGGCGACGCCCTCGAGGATCTCCAGCTCGCGGGACACCGTGCGTCGCATGCCGCCCGCGGCGTCTGCCAGCGAGCGGCCCTCCAGCTGCACCTCCTGCGGCTCGAAGCTGCGAACCGGTACCCGGACCTGAGCCGCCAGGGCGTCGAGCCGCCGGGCGCGCAGGAACGACTCCACCTGGCCGGCGGTTCGGTACTCCTTGAAGACGACCAGTGCCAGGGTCGGGTCGCCCGGGTTGGAACGGGCGCGCTCGGTCACTGTGGACGTCTTCTTCTGGATGTAGGGATCGACCGCCTCTCCCAACTTCGGGCCCACCCGGGCGGCGGCTGCGGCGGAGGTGGTTCCCCTCGGCTGCGGAAGCTCCCCGGCCGCCTTGGTGATCTGGTTCCCGATGACGCTTACCAGGCCTCCGGCGAACAGCAGGAATCCCAGGAGAAAGATCGTGAGCGAAGGACGCCGGCGGGCCGCAGCGAGGAACTGCCCTACCGCGCTCTCAGGCATGCCTGACTCCCCCGGCGGCCCCTTGGGGAAAGGCGGGACGCCGCCGGCCGGCCCCGGGCGGTTCACGCCCTCTCCGCCCGGGTGCGAGCCCGCTCGAGCGCCTCCACCAGGTCGGGCGGCAAGGGTTCGCAGACCTCGACCTGCTCGCCCGACACCGGGTGGACGAAGTTCAGCGCCGCGGCGTGGAGGAACGGCCGGTCGAGGCCCAGAAGCGGAGCAAGGTGCTCGGCGCCCCGGCCGTACGTACGGTCGCCCACGACGGGATGGGAGATGTGCGCCAGATGCACCCGGATCTGATGGGTGCGGCCGGTGAGCAGAGAAACGCGCAGGTAGCTCACCTCCCCCAACGACTCCAGCACCTCGAACTCGGTGATAGAAGCCTTGCCCTCGGCCCGCACCGCCATCGCAGTCGGCTTCTTAGCCGAGCGCCCCACAGGCGCTTCGATTCTGCCACGGGGCAGCGCCAGGGTTCCGTGCACCAGAGCCAGGTAGGTCCGCGAGATGCGGCGCGCCTTCATCTCGGTGATAAGGCCGAAGTACGCCTCGTCCGTCTTGGCTACGACGAGCAGGCCGGACGTCCCCTTGTCCAGCCGGTGAACGATGCCCGGACGGTTCGGTCCGGCGGCCGGAGCGAGAGGCATACGCGGTTTCAGCGCGTCGACCAGCGTCGCCTCCTTGGTCCCGGGCGCCGGGTGGGTCACCAGACCGGCCGGCTTGGAGACAACCGCCAGGGCCTCGTCCTCGTACCGCACCGGAACCTCCGGCGCACGTAGGGGTCGCGTCGCCTCCTGCGGCTCTCTTACCTCCACCGCCTGGCCGGCGGTTACCCGCAGCGACTTCGCTGGAGCCGCGCCGTCGATGCTGACCAGCCCGCCGGCTATCAGCCGCTGCACCTCGCTACGCCTCCGGCCGAGCGCTTCGGCGAGCCACACGTCCAGCCGCGAGCCGGCCGCTTCTTCGGGAACCTGCAGCCTCAAGAGCGCTCCTCCCGGAGCGCCTGGAACAACAGAAGGGCGACACCGACGCTGATCGCGGCGTCTGCCAGGTTGAATGTCGGCCAGAAGGAGAGGTAGAGAAAGTCGACGACGTGGCCACGACCCCATCCGGGAGCACGGAAAGCCCGGTCGATGAGATTTCCGACGCCGCCGCCGATGACCAGCCCGAGCGCCGGTGGAGGCTTCGGGTCGCGAATCGCCCATATGATCACCGCGATCGTGACCAGCGCACTCAGGGTCGCGATCACCAGAGTGGCTCCTGGGAAGAAGCCGAAGGCACTGCCGGGGTTCAGGACCAGCCGCAGGTCGAAGGTGTTGCCGATGATGGGGATCCGGCGGCCACCTGAGAGGGCGGACACCGCCCACGACTTCGAGACCTGATCGGCCGCTATTACAGCGAGAGCGATTGCCAGTAGGGCGAGCTTTGGAGAGGCGGCTACCTGCGCTCTTCGGCCTTCTTGCACTGGATGCACAATAGTGCATGGGGCAGCGCCTTCAGCCGCTCCGGCGAGATCGGCTTCCCGCAACCCTCGCAGATTCCGTAGGAGCCCTGGGCGATCTTGTCCAGCGCCTTGCTGCTCTTCTCGAGCAGATCTTGAACGTTGTTGGCGATCGACAGGTGCTTCTCCCGCTCGAACGTGGCGGTGCCGGCTTCCGCCGGGTTGTCGTCGGACCGGATGTCCGCCGCAACCTCCGACTCGCTGACGCTGATGGCCTGGGACTCCGACTCGAGCTGGTCCTCCAGCTCTGTTTTCTGGCCCAGGAGAGCCCTCTTTATCTCGGTAAGGGTCTGAGAATCGAACAGTCCCGGGTTCACCCCGTCGATCTGGCCCTCCGGCGACGCGGCGTCGTCCGGGCGCGCAGAGGCTTCCTGCTCTAATTGAGTTTCTTCAGGCATACAGGTCCAGTCGTAGGAGAAGTCAAGGGTGGAGAGACGTTCCGCTACGTGTCTCACTGGGATCCCTTGAAGCGGCGGAGACTAGCACACTGCAACTTGGCAGTCAAAGCCACTTCCTGGTACCGGGATCGCGCCGCGCAAACGGATCCGGCGGGGTGCCGGGCGACATGCGAACAAAGCCGCGACCTCGAGAGGCTGCGCCTGTAACCGGGCCTGCGGCCTACCCCGGATCCTCCAGCTTTCGTGCCGCCAGCGACGCCAGCTCGGCCCGTGACGACACCTGCAGCTTGGAGAAGATGTGAGACAGGTGCACCTTGACCGTTCCGCGGGCGACGAACATCTGCTCGGCGATCTGTGCGTTGGTCATTCCGGCTGCGGCCAGCCTGACGATGCCCACCTCGGTAGGCGTAAGGCTGTCCCAACCCGTTGGCGGCCGCTTCCTGTTGCCTCGGGCCCGCCGGGCGTAGGCAACGGCGTCGGCCGTTGCAATTGCCGCTCCCGCTTCGGACTCCTTGGTGTAAACCATGCTTCCGAGTTGCTTGCGAAGGTTGCTGCTGGCCTCCTCCCAGATTTTCTGCTCGGGCGGAAATCGCACCGTGCCCATACGTTGCCTCGCCGCGGAGGCTGCCCCGAGCAGCCTTGCCGACTCTGCATGGCTCTGCCGAGCCGCCGCGAGGAGGCCGAGCAGGTCGAAGCTATCCGGTATCAGCAGGTGGATGCCCTTCTCGGACAAGTGCCCGAGGGCTCGCTGGGCGCGTTCCTGCCCTTCGCCCACCCGGCCGGCGTCGAAGGCCAGCCGGCCAAGCACGAGCTCGGCACCCGCCTGCATCGCGGGGCTCCCCAACACCCGCGCGACCTCCAGCGCTTCCACTGCGCGCACCAATGCCTCCCTCGCGTTCCCCTCCAGCCGGTCGAGAGTTGCGAGTGCGGCCAGATGAGCCGACCGAGCCCAGGGAAATCCGGCGTCGAGGCGCACCGCCGAAGTCAAGTTCGCCCTGGCGGCCGAAAAGTCGCCCAGTGCGATCTCCGTACTCGCCAGCATCCGGCTGGCAATACCGGTCACCAGGCCGGCGCCGGACCGCCGGATGCTCTCCAGCGTCTCCTGTGCGCAGCGGCGGGCTGCCTCCCACTCCCCTCGCACAGTCAGAACGAAAGCCCGGAAGCTTCTCGCCAGCCCGTTCGGGAAGGGATCACCGACCTCCTCGCTGGCCGCCACCGACCGGTCGAGCAGCTGCAGAGCTTTCTCGAGCCTCCCCTGGAACGCGGCCTGCCAGCCCAGGCACCACCAATGGATCGCCACGCCCCGCCGGTAGCCGAACCGGACGGCCTCCTCGTATCCGGTCTCCAGGATCGGACTGGCTTGGTCGAACTCCTCCTGAAAGTTCCACGCGATGGCGAGCGCCTGGGTGGTGCTCACCCGACACCAGTTGTCGCCGGCTGCGTTTGCGTTCTCCAAGCTGCGCTCCAGCAACGAGCGGCCTGCGCCGGGATCGCGGAACGAGAGGGCCCGCCCCAGCGTGTTGAGCGCCCGCCCCTGGGCCCAGGCGTCGCCGCCCTCCCGACCAAGAGCCATAGCCGCCTCCGCCCATCCCTGCGCTGCTTCGAAGGAGCCGGCATGCTGGGCGAGGTGCGCCCTCGCTGCCAGACACCGGGCGCGGAAAACCTCGGGTGCATCGGCCCCCGCCTCCAGGGAGCGGCGATAAGCGGTCTCGCCTTCCCGGAACCGGCCGGTGAACAACCAGAAAAGGCTCAGAGCCACAGCTATCCGTAGCGCTGCCTCCGGTTTCCGGGCGGCGGCCCACTCCATGGCGGAACGGAAGTTGGGCAGCTCGTCGGCAACCCTTCGCATCACGTCGTCGTTGCGGGCCGCGCCCAGCAGATGCGGCTCCGTTTCCTCCGCCAACGCCAGGTGGTATGCCAGGTGCTGATCCCTGACCTGCGGCTCCTCGCCGGATTCGGCCAAACGTGCGGCCAGAAACTGCCGGACGGTCTCGAGCATGCCGTAACGCATTTGTGATCCTTGCTCGATAACGGTCACCAGCGACTGGTCGACCAGTGACCCAAGGAGGTTGAGTACCGAGCGCCGCAGGATCGGGCCGCCGGCACAGACCGACTCCGCTGCCTCCAGCGTCCAGCCGCCCGAGAAGACACTGAGGCGCCGAGCCGCCATTCGTTCGGCATCCGACAGCAGCGCGTAGCTCCACGAGATCGACTGCTCGAGAGTCTGGTGACGGGAGAGCACTGCCGCGCTGCTCTCGGACAGCAGATGGAACCGGTCGGCGAGACCGTTTGCGATCTGCTCGGGAGCCATCATCCGGATTCGGGCCGCGGCCAGCTCTATGGCAAGCGGTATCCCGTCCAGCTCCCGGCAGATGCGGGCGACGCTGTCTACGTTCGAGCCGGAGACCTCAAAATCGTGCCGGACCTGCGCTGCCCGCTCCCGGAACAGACTCAACGCGTCCGATGCCTGAATCGACCCGGTTTCGAGTGGATCGGTTCGGGGCAGCGACATCGAGGGCACCCGCCAGGTCGCCTCCCCGGGCAAGCCGAGCGGCGCTCGGCTGGTGGCGAGGACCGACAGGCTCGCACAATCCACCAGCAGCGAATCGACCAGACCGGCGCACGCGCTCAGCAGGTGCTCGCAGTTGTCCAGGATCAGAAGCGCTCGCCGGTGCCTGAAGTGCTGCAGGAGTGTCTGCTTCGGCGTCAAGCCCGGAATCTCCTCCAGGCCAACTGCCTCGATGACCGCGGAGGCCAGCAACCCCCCGTCCTCCAGCCGAGCCAGGTCCACCCACCAGACCCCGTCGGGATAATGGCTGCTGCGAGCCGCCGCGACGCGCAAGGCCAGTCGGGTCTTCCCGCAGCCCCCGGCGCCCGTAACGGTGACGCACCGGGACCGCTCCAGGAGGTGACCCAGCTCCAGCTGCTCCCGGCTGCGTCCGACGAAGCTCGTCCTGGGGGGCGGGAGGTTGCCGGGCACTCGAACTGAGAAACCCGCCTGAAGCCGCGGCCGAGCCTGCCGATGCCCAGACTGCAGGCCTTCGCCCCCGGACAAGCCCCCCGCTCCTGGATACCTCCGCGCGTTGTGCGCTACCAGAATCTCACATTGGGGAGGTCCTTGGTCGGCGAGACCGGCCGAACTAAGACCAGAACTCGTCGAAGGCGTACTGGTCCGTGGGCACCAGATGGAGCTCGGTGAACTTGCCGTCCCGTACCTTCCAGGAGTGCACCAGTAGTTGATCGAACACCTTGTCCTCGTGAGTTCCCAGGCCGCGGACCAGAACCACAACCCGGCGGTCGTTGGCCACGACGTCCTGGATGTCGAGGCTATGGGTTCCCGCGGTGTGGCGGCCCACCAGCGAGAAGTAGCGCTGCACCTCGCCCTTTCCCCGGAACGTGCCGGCCTGAAGACTGCGCCCGGGAACAATAAACGTGATCCCGTCTGCGAACAGGGCCAGGACCGTCTCCATGTCGCGGTTGTTGAAAGCGGCGTAACCCTCCCGGACCATTTGTTCGTTCGGATGCGTCCCTTCCGACTGACCCGTCGCGCAGCCGGTCAGTGCCATCGCCGCCGTCGTCGCCGCCGCCACCATTGCCATCCTCCGCTTCATCGCTCGACCCCTTGGCTCGCCCGAACCTCGGCTGCACTGGCCTTTTCGTCTAGTGCCTGGCAGCCTCACCCGGAATTTCTGCCGGCCTCCACGGTCGGCTCGCCCCTGAAGCTACGCGCGCCATCGCCCCGGTACATCTGCCAAATGGCATATCAATCGCCCGCCGCTGCCGAATTGGCCAAACCGAGCCCGTTTCTCTCCGGAATCGCCTTCGTTTAGTAATCTCGAAGTACCTCCCGATCCCTCGAAAGGCGCTTTCATGTTTCAGCAGGTCCCTCCCCGGCCCGACCTCGTAGCGGGCGAGCATGAGGTGCTCGAGCAGTGGGAGAAGTCCCGCACCTTCGACAAGCTGCGGGAGAAGAACGCCGGCAAGCCGAAGTGGTCGTTTCTGGACGGGCCCATCACCGCCAACGGCTTGATGGGCGTCCACCACGCCTGGGGCCGGACCTACAAGGACGCCTTCCAGCGCTACTTCGCCATGGCCGGCCATGAGCTGCGATGGCAGCAGGGCTTCGACTGCCAGGGCCTGTGGGTGGAGGTGCAGGTCGAGCGCGACCTAGGCTTCAAGTCCAAGCGCGACATCGAGGAGTACGGCATCGCCGAGTTCGTCCAGCGGTGCAAGGAGCGGGTGTGGAAGTACTCGGCGATCCAGACCGAGCAGTCGATCCGCCTCGGCATGTGGAGCGACTGGCCCAACTCCTACTTCACGATGTCCGACGAGAACAACTACACCATCTGGAGCTTCCTCAAGCGATGCCACGACCGGGGCCTGGTCTACAAGGACCTCGACGCCATGCCGTGGTGCCCCCGCTGCGGCACCGGCATCTCCGAGCAGGAGCGCAAGGAGGGCTACAAGGTTGTCGAGGACACCGCGGTCTACGTGCGGTTCCCGTTGAGGCCGGGCGGGGGGGGAGGCGGCCAAGAACAGAAGGGCAGCGCCGGCATGACTTCGACAAACGGTGATCGCGCGGGTGAGGCCCTGCTGATCTGGACGACCACGCCGTGGACGCTGGCCGCCAACGTCGCCGCGGCGGTCAACCCGGACCTCACCTACGCCAAGGTGCGTGTGGGTGACGACCTGGTCTGGGTCTCCAAGGGCAGCGTGGCCAAGCTGGGCAAGGGGGCCGAGGTCGTGGAGGAGGCGCCTGGGTCGCTTCTAGTCGGCTGGCAGTACGACGGACCCTTCGACGAGCTGCCCGCCGCCCGCGATGCCGCCGGAGTGCACCGGGTGATCGCCTGGGACGAGGTTGCGGACGAGGAAGGCACCGGCATCGTCCACATCGCTCCGGGCTGCGGCAAGGAGGACTTCGACCTCGGCAAGAAGGAGAGCCTTCCGATCGTCATGCCCATCGACGAGTCGGGCGTCTACTACGACGGCTTCGACGTCCTCACCGGACGCAAGGCGTCGGAGGTGTCGGACGACGTCATCGGCAACCTCACCGCTAAGGGCCTCCTGTTCAAGAGGGAGCGCTACAAGCACGATTACCCTCACTGCTGGCGCTGCGGCACCGCGCTGCTCTTCCGGGCCGTGGACGAGTGGTACATCGACATGGGGTGGCGCGAC
>DATAAN010000066.1:0-10793 GCA_036260105.1 Actinomycetota bacterium | reverse complement strand
GCAGACCCGCAGCTCGAAGTCGGGGCCGCTCGCCTGGCGAGCAAAGCTCTCGATCGCTTCGTAAAGGCCTCGGGAAAGCCAGTCGAACGCAGCCTTCCCCACCTTGTCGGGAGGGACGTTGCCGAACCGGCGCGCATACTCCTGGGACGCTCCCGCGCCCCGGTTGAAGTAGACGTCGTGCGTGCCGCCCTCCGGCGTTTCGGTCTGGACGCGGACGGACACCTCAGCCGCCGGCTTCAACTTCGCCGGCGTGCCCTTCAGCGCGACGACCCGGTAGGTGTAGTCGCGCCCCGGCTTTGCAGTGAGATCGGACCAGGTGAATCCCTGGATCGGGTGCTGGCGGGTGGAGTACTTAGCGCCCGGCGGGAAGCCGGGGTCCGTCTCGGCGAAGGTCTTCGTGCCCTCGATCCACCTGGCCTCGTCCTCACCGTGCACCGTGCGGTGCAGAGCGAAGCCTAGAAGGCCATCGCAGCGCTCCGGCTCCAGATCGAAGCCCAGCAGCACGACGTTGGTCCCCGCGATCGCCTGCACGGTGAGCCCATCACTCGTCTTCCGGGTCCTCATGTGCTCCAACGCTACTCGCTGGAAGCATGCGCCCGGTAGCTCCGGATCTGCCCATTCCGGGCGTCGGAAGTACTCAAGTCCGCGGGCGTGGTGACACAATGGCCTCATGAGAAAAGCCGTCCACCTCCTGACCGCCCTGGTTCTCACGGCTTCGCTGACAGCTTGCGGAGGTGACGCCCCGGCCGACGACCTACCGAGCGGCAGGACCCTGCTCACGCAGAGCGCCGATGCGCTGGACGACGTCACTTCCCTCCGCTTCGTCCTCAACGTGGAGGGCGCCCGGGGAACCACCTTTCAGATCCAGAACGCCGAAGGGGCGATCACACGGGAGGGCGGCGTCACCGCCACCGCTCAGGTGATGCAGGCCGGCCAGCTCGTCGAGTACGAGTACATCGTCGCCAACAACGTCCCTTACCTCAAGGGCCCGACCGGCGGCTTCCGGCCGGTTCCCGAAGCGATCTACAGCCGAATCTTCAACCCCACGGGGCTGCTCGTCGGCGAGCGAAGCCTTCCGAACGCCCTCCGGAAGGTCACCGAGGCCACAACGGAGGACACCGAGGAGGTCGAGGGCGTCGAGACGTACCGCATCAAGGGAAACCTGGACCCGACGCTCATCGAGGGGCTCTCCCTGCTGGCCTCCGGCGCGGAGGGGGATGCCACCGTCTGGGTGCACCAGGAGAACAAGCAGCTGGTGCGGGCGCGGGTACCGTTTACGGTGCCCGGGGAGGAGGGCGAGACGGTGGTGACCGTCACCCTCTCCCACTTCAACGAGCCGGTGGACATCCGGCCCCCCGTCTAAAGCCGCACCCTTGATCGAAACGTCCGCTTCGCCTCGCCGGCGGCTGGCGGCGGGAGTGGCGTCCGTTGCGGTCCTCCTGGCGGCACTGGACGCGTACGTCGTGGTGACGATTCTCGTGGACATCATGCGCGACATGGGCATCCCGATCGAGCACCCGGAGCGGGCTACGCCGATCGTCACCGCGTACCTCCTCGGCTACGTGGCCGCCATGCCCCTCCTCGGTCAGCTGTCCGATCGCATCGGCCGCACCAGGGTCATCCAGGGCTGCCTGCTCTTCTTCGCCGTGGGATCGGTGATCTCGGCGGCCGCCCCCACGCTGCCGGTGCTGGTCGGAGGCCGCCTGGTTCAGGGGGCCGCCGGCGGAGCGCTGCTGCCCGTGACGTTCGCCGTGATCAGCGACCTGTGGGAGGCACGGTCCCGCTCGGCTCCGCTCGGCGTCGTCGGGGCGTCGCAGGAGCTCGGAAGCGTTTTGGGGCCGCTCTACGGGGCGGGCCTGGCGGCCCTGGCCGGCTGGCGGAGCGTGTTCTGGGTCAACATCCCGCTGGCAGCGGCCGCCATGTTCGCGGTGCAGCGCGGTCTGCCTCCCGGCGAGCGCCGGACGGAGCGCCGGGTGGACTTGGGGGGCGGCCTGCTGCTCGCCTTCGCCCTCGGGGCGATGATCGTCGGGCTCTACAACCCCGATACCGAACAGGCGGTTCTGCCGCCCTGGGGGGCTCCTTTCCTCGTGGTTGCCGTTCTCGGCCTGCTGGCGTTCGTCGTGTGGGAGCGGCGCTCGGCTTCCCGGCTGGTCGACCTGTCGGCGGTGCAGACCAGGCCCTTCTTCGCTTCTCTCGCGTGCAGCTTCCTGTCAGGCGTGGCGCTCATGGTGACCCTGGTCGACGTCCCTCTCCTGGCCCGCACTCTGCTCGGCGAGGACAGCCTGGGCGGGGCGCTGGTTCTGTCGCGGTTCCTGGTTGCGCTGGTAGCCGGAGCGGTTGCCGGGGGGGTGGTGAGCGGCCGCACCGGCGAGCGGCCGGTCACCATCGCCGGATTCCTGCTGGCCGCCGGCGCCTACCTGCTGATCTCCGGGTGGCCGCTGGACATCTCGGCGGCGGACTACCGGCTGGGAGGCCTCTCTCTTCCGAGGATGAGCGTCGACCTGGTGCTTGCCGGGTTCGGCCTGGGCCTGGTGATCGCCCCACTCGCCGCCGTTGCGCTTCGAGCTTCGACGCCCGACCAGCACGGCGTCGTCTCGGCTTCGGTCGTCGTCGCCCGGATGATGGGCATGTTGATCGGCATCGCGGCGCTCGGAGCAGCCGGCGTCTACCGGTTCCAGCAGCTAACGAAGGACCTGGTGCCGCCCCTGCCTTTCGGCGTGTCGGACCGTGAGTTCCAGCAGCAGGTGGAGGCCTACGAAGAGGCCATACGGTCGGCACTGCACACCGAGTACGGGGAGCTGTTCCTCGTCACTGCGGTCGTGTGCGCGCTGGCCGCCGCGGCCGCAATCGGGCTGGGGCGCCGGCCGGCCGGCAGGGTCAGCGCTTCTGAGGCGGGGTAAGTGCGGGAACCGTCCGGCCGGCCGACGAGTGCTCGATTAGAGAGGCCAGGCGCCGCTCTTTTGTATCGTCCCGTTTCGCACTGGTGACCCACCAGGTGGCGGCCTTCCGGTAGGAGGCAGGCTGCGACTCGAAGAACTCCCACGCCGCCGGGTCCGCCTGGAAACGTGCCAGCTGGGCGTCGCTGAAGGCGGCGACGTTGCGCTGCTCGTAGGAGTAGATGGCCGACTTGGCCTCGTCCCGGCGGGCGAAGGCCTCCAGCCCGGCCGGCCGCATGAGACCGGCCTTGGTGAGCTCCTGAACCTTGCGGATGTTGACCGCGCTCCAGATTGAGCCGGGCTTTCGCGGCGTGAAGCGGATGGTGTAGCTCTCAGCGTCCAGCGACCTGCGGACACCGTCGATCCAGCCGAAGCACAGCGCCTGGTCCACCGACTCCGGCCAGGTGATGCTGGGCCTGCCCGAACCCTTCTTGTAGAAGCCGACCAGCAGCTCGCGGGCAGTGAGGTGGTTCTCTTCCAGCCAGGCTCGAAATTCGTCGGGCGTTGCGAAGAAGGTTGGTTCCATCCCTGGATTGTGGCTCATCCACCTGAAGAAATGTGCTGAGAGCGCTAGGCGGTTCATCAGGCCTAGCGGAGCCGCACTCAGCCCGGCGGGGAATCAGGTGGAGCGGGAAAGCGCCGAGGAGACCATGGCCAGCAGGTCCCAGTCACCACGGAGGTAGAGCGTGCGGCCGTACACGTCCTCGATCCGGATCCGGCTGGGCAGCACGGCGTGCCGCTCCACGCTGACCGACGCAATCTCGTAGAAGCGGAGGTAGCGAGTCGTTCCCCGGTAGAAGTGCGCTTCGATTCCGAAGCGTCCGATCTCCACGTCCCGGACCAGCCTCAGGAAAGGCCACGCCATTACGGCGAAGCCGGCGGTGTGGATGGCAGCGACGGCCCCCGGAGCGTAGCCCCAGGCCTGGTAGTACCCGGCGAGGAGGTTGCCGGCGATCCACAGACCGAAGACGGCGAGAGGGCCGATCCAGGCGGGCCAGGACGGCGCCCTGCGGTTTCCCGCTACCCGACCGTTCACCCTAACGACCATGCCGTCCCCCTTGGAACTGCCTGCCGATATATCGGCATAAGCACAAGGCTCTTAACAGGGATTCGTCGCCGGGGCACCCGGCGGTTTGGCGGCTAGCGCGCTGCCTTGCGCACGGGGATCCCGCGGTCGGCCAGATGGTCCTTCACGTCGCAGATCCGGAGCTCTCCGAAGTGGAAGAGGGACGCTGCCAGCACGGCGTCGGCCCGGCCGTCGTCGACCGCCTCGGAGAAGTGCTCCAGCTTGCCGGCGCCCCCGGACGCGATCACCGGCACGTTGACGGCGTCGGACACTGCCTTCAGCAGATCGATGTCGAAGCCGGACTTCGTCCCGTCCCGGTCCATGGAGGTGAGCAGGATCTCGCCGGCGCCCTCGGCGACGCACCGCTCGGCCCATTGCAGGCAGTCGAGTCCGGTGGGCTTGCGGCCGCCGTGGGTGTAGACCTCCCACCCGCCGCCTTCGGGGCGCCGCCGGGCGTCGATGGCTACCACCATGCACTGGGAACCGAACCGGTCGGCGCCCTCTTTGATGAGCGCCGGCCGCTCGATGGCCGCCGTGTTGACCCCGACCTTGTCGGCGCCGGCTCGCAGCAGGCGGCGGACGTCCTCGATGGTCCGGACTCCCCCGCCGATGGTCAGCGGGATGAACACCTGCTCGGCGGTGCGGTGGGCGACGTCGATGATCGTGTCCCGGGCCTCGTGCGAGGCGGTGATGTCCAGGAAGACGAGCTCGTCGGCCCCCTCCCGGTTGTATGTCGCGGCCAGCTCCACCGGGTCGCCGGCGTCGACCAGGTTCACGAAGTTGATTCCCTTGACCACCCGGCCGCCGTGGACATCCAGGCACGGGATCACCCGCTTGGCCAGCACCGGCTACGCTCCCGCCAGCGCCGCCAGCCGGTTCTGGGCTTCGGCCAGATCGATGGAGCCGGAGTAGAGAGCCTTGCCGACCACCACGCCCTCCAGTCCCTTCGGCGCCAAAGCCGCCAGCCGCTCCAGGTCCTCGGTGGTGGTCACGCCGCCTGCGGCGATGACCGGGACGCCGGCCGCGTCCAGCACCTCCTCGACAGCCTCGACGTTTGGCCCCGTGAGTGTGCCGTCCCGGTCGATGTCGGTGAACATGACACGCGATACGCCGCAGTCCAGCATGCGCCTGAGGGCCTCCAGGGTCGGCATGCCGCTGCCTTCGGTCCAGCCGGCCACTCGCACGGTGCCGCCTCGCGTGTCGAGAGAGGCCACGAGCTTGTCGCCAAACTCCTTGGCCGCGCCGGCGAGCCAGGGGAAGTCGAGCGACTTGGTGCCGATGCAGACCCGGGCGGCGCCCCGCTCGACCCATCGAGCGACGGCGTCCATGGAGCGGATCCCGCCCCCGATCTGCACCGGAACCGTCGAGGCATCCAGGATCCGGCCGATGGGCCCTGAGTTGTCGATCCCGGTGCCGGTGGCTCCGTCCAGATCGACCAGGTGCAGCCAGCGAGCCCCTTTGGCGATCCACTCCTCCGCCGCCCGGACCGGGTCCTGGCCGTAGACCGTCTTGGCGCCCATGTCGCCCTTGGTGAGCCGAACCACCTCACCCGCCACCATGTCGACCGCCACCAGGATGACCGGCGGCCGGCTCAACCGACCTCCTCGAGCACCCGGCGGTAGAGAGCCAGACCGTCGTCGCTGGACTTCTCCGGGTGGAACTGCACCCCGAACACCGATCCCTGGTGAACGGCCGACGCGAACTCCACGCCGTAATCGGTTCTCGCCGCCACGATTCCCTCGTCGTCGGGAACGCAGTAGTAGGAGTGGACGAAGTAGAAGTAGCGGTCGTCGAACGACGAGAAGATGGAATCGCCCCGGCGCTCGAGGGTGTTCCAGCCCATGTGGGGCACCTTGAGTCGCTCGTCGAACTTCTCCACCCGGCCCTTCAGGATTCCGAGGCCCTTCGCCGGCCCCTCGTCGGACTCCTCGAAAAGCAGCTGCATGCCGACGCACACGCCCAGCAGGGGCCTGCCGCTTTCCGCCCACTCCACCACGAAGTCCGTCAATCCCAGGTCCTCCAGGTTGTGCATCCCAGCGGCGAAGTTGCCGACACCCGGGAGGACAACCAGATCGGACCGCGAAAGCTCTTCGGTCTGGTCGGACACTACCGGCAGGCCGCCGGCGTTCTCGATCGCCTTGGAGACGCTGGCCAGGTTGCCCATCCGGTAGTCGATGATGCCCACCGTCTTGGAGCCCGCCCGGCCGGCGTTCAAAGCGTCCCCTTGGTGGAGGGAATGGCGTCGCCGCGCCGGGGGTCCCTCTCGACTGCGATGGCCAATGCCTGCGCCACCGCCTTGAACACCCCCTCGACGATGTGGTGGGAGTTCCGGCCGTCGAGCAGCCGGATGTGCAGCGTCATGCCGGCGGTGCGGGTCAGCGCGACGAAGAACTCCTCCGTCAGGTCGGGGTCGTAGTTGCCGATCGTCTCCGCCGGCACTTCGACCTGGTAGGACAACAGGGGCCGGCCGGAGAGGTCGAGCGCCACCTGGACCAGAGCGTCCTCCATGGGAACAAGGCTCCAGCCGTAACGGCGGATCCCCTTCTTCTCGCCCAGCGCCTGGGTGAGCGCCGATCCGAGGCAGATTCCCGTGTCCTCCACCGTGTGGTGCGAGTCCACCTGAAGGTCCCCGGTGGCCTGGATCTCAAGGTCGATCAGGGAGTGCCGGCCGAGCTGGTCCAGCATGTGGTCGAAGAATCCGACGCCGGTGTTGACGGCCGTCTGCCCGGTGCCGTCCAGGTCGAGCCGCAGCTTGATGGAGGTTTCCCGCGTCTCCCGGGAGACTTCACCGACCCGGCTCACCGGGGGTAAAGCAGCACGGAGAGGGCCTCGAGGAACTTCTCGTTCTCTTCGTGGGTCCCCACCGAAACTCTGAGGCAGTTCTCGCAGCCGGGCACCTCGTTGAAGTCCCGCACGAGGACGCCGCGGTCGAGCAGCGCCTGCCAGACCTCGGGACCGGGACGGCTGTCGCAGCGGAAGAGGATGAAGTTGGCGTCCGACCGGTACGCAGTCACCCCTCGCATCGTCGACAGCTCGTCGAACATCTTTGCCCGCTCGAAGTTGAGGGTCTCGATGGTGCCCATGATCTCCTCGGCGTGGTTCAGGGCGGCAAGCGCGGTCGCCTGACTGAGGGCGGAGAAGTGGTAGGGCAGCCGGACCTTGTGGATCTCCTCGATGATGCGGGGAGGGGCCACCAGGTAGCCGATGCGCGCGCCCGCAAGCCGCCAGGACTTCGAGAAGCTGCGGGTGACGACCAGGTTGTCGCACTCCTCGATGAGTCTCAGGTGCCCGCGGCCGGAGAACTCGACGTAAGCCTCGTCCAGGATCACCAGCGCCGGAGACGCCTCACAGATGGCGATGACCTCCTCCGCCGAGTTGGAGTTGCCGGTCGGGTTGTTCGGCGAGCAGAGGAAGACCACGTCGGGCCGGTGCAGCTGGATCGCCTCGATCGACGCCTCCGGGTGCATCGTGTAGTCCGGGTTCCGACGAGCCCGCAGATGCCGGGTGCCGCTGATCCGGGTGATCTGGCCGTGCATCCCGTATGTCGGCTCGAACGTCATGACCTTGCGCTCCGGCCCGCCGTACGCCAGCAGCAGCTGGAGCAGGATCTCGTTGGAGCCGTTCGCCAGCCACACCCGGTCGGTGAGGGTCCCCAGGTAAGCCGCCAGCTTTTCCCGGACCTCGGTGAAGTCGCGGATCGGGTACCGGTTCAGAGCCAGGCCGGCCACCCTCTCCTGCAGCTCCCGGGTGAAGCTCTCGGGCGGCGGAAAGGGGCTCTCGTTGGTGTTGAGCTTGACCGGCGCGTCCAGCTGCGGGGCCCGGTAGGGCTTGAGATCGGAGAGGTCCGACCGCCCCTCGGGGGCGACGCGCAGGTCCTGGTCGTTCATCATTCCACTCTACTGCCTGCCGGACGCTGCTCATCGGCGAAGCGTGCGCGGACCGCCCGGCTGTGGTTCACCAGGCCCTCGGCCTCGGCCATCGCCTCGATGTGGGCCGCCGCGGCGGAGAGGGACTCCCGGGTGTGCCGGACGACGGCCGAGGTGCGCTGGAAGTGCGACGTCCGAAGACCCGACGCCCACCGGGCGCCGCCGCCGGTCGGCAGCACGTGATTGGACCCTGCGACGTAGTCGCCGAAAGGCACCGGCGACCAGAGCCCGACGAACACCGCGCCGGCATACTTGAAGCGGTTGTACTCGTTCTCCGCCCCCTCGAACAGCAGCTCCAGGTGCTCGGGGGCGAACTCGTTGATCGCCTCGGCCGCGTGCTCCAGATCCTTGACCGCCACGCCGTAGCACCCCCGGTCGATGGCTGCCCGAAGCTGGTCGGAGGCACCGATCTCGGAGAGGATCAGGGTCAGCTCCTGGGCGACGTAGACCAGCGCCTCCTCCTTCCAAGTCACCAGGGCGAAGGTGCCGTCGGGCCCGTGCTCCGCCTGGGCGATCAGGTCGAAGGCGATGACCCGCGGGTCGGCTTCCCCGTCGGTGACGACGGCGATCTCGCTCGGGCCCGCTATGGAGTCGATGCCGACCAGTCCGGCCACCTCCTGCTTCGCCAGCGCGACGTAGATGTTCCCCGGCCCGACGATCACCTCCACCTTGGGGATCGACTCGGTCCCGTAGGCCAGAGCGGCGATGGCCTGGGCGCCGCCCACCCGGTACACCTCGGTGACGCCGGCCACCTTGGCCGCAGCGAGGGTCGCCTGCGGCAGGCTTCCGTCCGACGCCGGGGGAACGCACAGTGCAATCTCCGGCACGCCGGCGACCGATGCCGGGATGGCGGTCATGAGTACGCTGGACGGGTAGGACGCACGGCCGCCGGGGACGTAGCAGCCGGCCCGGGCGACCGGGTGCACCGTCTCCCCCATCATGCCGCCGCCGATCTCGGCCTCCCACGGCTGGAGCGCCTGGTGCCCTGCAAAGGTACGGATGCGGCCTGCCGCCTCTTCCAGCGCTTCGATGAGCTGCGAGGGGCTCGCTTCGTACGCCGCGTCGATCTCTTCCTGGGGCACCCGGAGGGAGTCCAGCTTCACTTTGTCGAAGCGCTCGGTGAGCTCGAAGAGCGCCCGGTCGGCCTCGTCGATGACCTTTTTGAGGATGTCGCGGACGGCCTGGACCGGCTGGCGGGCTGCTGGGAGCCGCGGTATACCGAGCTCGGGGACCGCCTTCAAGTCGATGAAACGCATGGCGCTCAGTCTAAGACGCAGCTTGCCCCAATTAGGCGATCTAAACCACGGGAACGGACTACAGCCCTCTCAGGGCATGGACGAATCCTCTGCGGCTTTGGGCATTTTTGTCATACCCACCGTCTACATTTGAAGTCATGTTCGACATCGTTGACACGCTGCTTCGGAAGCTGAAGGCCTGCCTCGCAGACTTCGACTTCACGTCCGTGGAAAAGGACGCGGCGATTGGCCTTTACGACAAGCTGGTGGAGCTTGAACGGGTTGTCTCTGCCGCCAAAAACCTCGCCGCGGACTGGGTCGCCGAGTCCGGGGCCTGGTGGAGTACCCCGTACAGGTCGCCCGCCCACTTCATGGCTGCCACCGAAGCCAAACCGGTCAACGGAACCGCCCTGATGCTGCACTCGGTCGGGAGTATGAGGGAGCTGCCACCAGTCGAGGCGGCCTATCGTCAAGGAGCGCTCAACGACGAGCAGGCGCAGGAAGTTGTATCAGCGGCCCTTGCAGCTCCCGATCAGCAGGAGTACCTGCTCCAAGTGGCCGAGGGGGAGGCTCTCATCGAGTTCCGGCGGGAGTGCGCCCGGGTCCGTTCGGCGGCCCTCTCGGAGGATCAGCGTCAGAAGAACGCCCACACCAGGCGCTTCATGCACAACTGGATCGACGCGGACGGCGCATTCCGGCTTTCCGGACGCTTCACAACCGAGGCGGGCGCCGAGATTCTGAGCGCGCTCGAGCCCATCCGCCAGAAGATCGCCGACCGCAACTCGCGCCGGGGCAGGCGGGGCAAGGTAAGCCATGGGGCGGCCATGGCCGATTCGTTAGTCGACTTGTGCCGCGCCCATAACGCGGCTCCGGCTGATCCGCTTCGCCCGGCGCCTCGTGCCTCCATCCAGGTCCGGGTAGACCTGGGCGCCTTGGAGCGCGGCCACGCCGTCCCGGGCGAGGTCTGCGAGGTCCTGGGGGTGGGACCGGTGACGGTCGATACCGTGCGTAGGTGGATGGCCTTGCCGCAGTCCAGGCTGGACGCGATCCTTATGGACGAGCGGGGCGTTCGAGACGTGGTTCGCTCTGGTCGGGCCGCCATCCCCACCAAGCTTCTCGTGGCGCTCCAGGAACGTGACCGCACCTGCGTCGTACCGGGTTGCGGTGAGATCCACGATCTGGAGATCGACCACGTCGTCCCGGTCCACCGGGGAGGCCCAACTACGCTGCATAACCTGTGCCGGCTGTGCGCCTGGCACCACTACCTGAAGACTCATCACGGCTACCTGCTCAAGCGGAGGCTGGGCCACTGGCTGTGGGAAAGCTCCGGCGGCGGGCCGCCCCGCCGTGACACGCCAGAGCAGGAGCTCGCTCCGGTCTAGGGTTGGCCGCGGCGCGGGTGCTCCGGCGGCCGGCCATCCCGGCACGTCAGAGCAAGAGCTTGCGCCGGTCTAGCCTTGGCGCCGCGGGCGCTCCGGCGGCAGGCACCGGTAGACCTGGGGGCAAACGAGCCGGTCGGGCTTGCTACCAGGAGGGTGTGCGCTCGAAGTCCCGGCCGCAGCCTTTGCAGACCACCGAACCCATCATCATCTTCAGCCGTGGGCTGTTGCAGTAGGGGCAGCGGTCGCCC
>DATAAN010000065.1:0-13666 GCA_036260105.1 Actinomycetota bacterium | reverse complement strand
GCAGCCGAAGCTGCCGCCCCCCCGGTCGCACTTGTCATCACCATAAGTGCGATGTCCTTCTAGTCGTTTAGCAGAGTGCCGTGGGCGTGTGCATGACCTTCTTCACCTTCCCGCCGCCGGTGTACATGTGGACACCGCAGGGCAGGCACGGGTCGAAGGAACGGACAGCCCGCATGATGTCGATCCCCTTGAAGTTCTCCGGGCCGTTCTCCTCGAAGATGGGGGTGTTCTGCACTGCGTCCTCGTACGGACCAGGGGTCCCGTAACGGTCACGGACCGATGCGTTCCACGGGGTCGGCGGGAACGGCTGGTAGTTGGCTACCTTGCCGTCACGGATGACCATGTGGTGCGAGAGCACTCCACGAACTGCCTCGTGGAATCCGACCGAGACTGCCTCGTCCGGAACCGTGAAGGAGTTCCAGCTCTTGGTCCGGCCTGCACGGACCTCGACGAATGCCTTCTCGAGGTTGTACAGGGCAACCGCTGCGTTGTAGGCCTGGTGGTAGGTACGGGCACGGTCACGCTCGATAGCGTTGGACCACTGCGGGACCTTCCACTCGAACTCGACCTCCGGGAAGTTCTCACTCCTCGGCAGGCTGATTATCGTGCTGTCGCCGGTGGCCTTGAGGTAGCCCAGGTCCACCAGACCGGCCTTTGCCGTGCACCACTGACGGGCGAAGGCGCCGCCACCGGTGTCGCAGCAAACGTGGGTGTCGGTCCTCTTGTCGTAGATACGAGGCGAGGTGACCCAGCTGTACTTGTCGTTGAAGTCCCGCTTCTGCGGCTTCGGGAACGTGGTCTTGTTCCACGGGTGGTCCGGGCTGACCTCGTTGCCCAGCGGGTCGTGGGTGACCCACGGGGTCGTGGTGCCGGCCCACTCGTCGAAGTACGAGCTGCCCAGCAGGATGCGGATCATGAGGTTGATCTCGACCAGGTCGGTGGTAACCAGCTCACCGTTGATCGCGATACCCGGGGTGATGAAGCGAGCCCGGCCCCAGTCCGTCATGTTCTTGTACGAGTAGTCCACGACCTCCGGGTCGTCGAACGATCCCCAGCAGACCAGGTTGGTGTCGCGGTACCCAACCCGCTCGTAGCCGGGAAGTGCCTCGTAGAAGAAGTCGTAAAGGTCGTCGTGCATGGGCACGGAGCGCTTTACGTAGTCCATGTACTTCATCAGGCGGACGTAGTAGTCCGTCAGGGTCTGGTGGGTGATGTCTGCGCTGCATCCGCCCGGCATGATCGTCGAGGGGTGGCAGTGACGCCCGCCCAGCAGGCAGTACATCTCACGGGTGTACCGGGCGACGTGCAGCGTCTCCAGGTAGAAGTCACCGGTGAACGGGTTCAGGGCCCGCATGATGTCCGCGATGGTCCGGTATCCGTGGAAGTTGGATCCGGGGGCCAGCGTCTGCTCCGCCTTGGCGAGAACGGACGGGTTGGTCTCCTTGACCATCTGCTCGCAGAAGTCCACGTTCGCCATGCAGTCGTTGAAGATTGCGTGGTCGAAGATGAAGTCCGCGGTCTCGGCCAGGTTGAAGGCGTAGTCGCCCAGCTTTGGAGGCTTCACGCCGTACGCCATGTTCTGGTTCAGGCACGAGCAGGTGCAGTGGTTGTCACCGCAGATGCCGCAGATACGGGAGGTGATGAAGTGCGCGTCACGAGGGTCGATGCCCTTCATGAAGATGTCGAATCCCCGGAAGATCATCGAGCTCGAGTAGCACTTCAGAACCTCTTTGTTCGTGAAGTCGATCTCGGCGTGAATGCCAAGGCTTCCTACGATCCGAGTAATCGGATCCCAGGACATCTCCTTGACAACCACGTTTTGCTGGGTGGTTGGCCTCTCGGTAACAGCCATGAACTCTCCTCTCCTACTTGCTGCCGACTATTAACAAGTACTGACTAGTGCTCTACCAGCGTGGCTGGTAGCCGGAGAGCAGCTGATTGCTGGGCTGCCTCCACTCGGGCTCCTTGTCGTAAACCAGGTCGATGGACTGCTTACGGAAGAACCGGAGCACCGGTCCGTAGGTGTACTTGGCTGTGTTGGACGACAGCTTGGCGTTGGCCGCCTCGTCCATGAACGGCATGTACTTGTCCGGGAAGCCCGGCATGGTGCACGCCATGCAGATGCCGCCGACGTTCGGGCATCCACCGATTCCGTTGACCCATCCGCGGATGGGGACATTGCACTTGAC
This sequence comes from Actinomycetota bacterium, assembly GCA_036260105.1. Lineage (GTDB taxonomy): Bacteria > Actinomycetota > CADDZG01 > JAHWKV01 > JAHWKV01 > JAJCYE01. Next base: position 11,477 of record DATAAN010000065.1, on the reverse strand, counting down.
CACCGGGCCCTTGCATCCCAGCTTCACGAGGCAGCGGTGGTCGGTTCCGTATTCGGTAGCGAAGTCACCGTGCTCGTAGAAGGCTGCCCGGTTGCAGTTCTCGTGGACACTGCGGTTGAACAGCCACTTCGGCCGCAGGCAGTCGTCCAGCTCGATGAGCGGGGCGAGGCCGGCGAGCATGAGGGCCAGGTACAGGATCGTCTCCGTGGTGTTGTCCGGCTGAGCCGGGCACCCCGGGATGCAGACGATCGGAATGCCTGCCGCCGACTTCCAGTTCCACCCGAGGTAGTCCGGGAGGCCCATGGCGCCGGTGGGGTTGTTCTTCATGGCGGGGATACCGCCGTAGGTTGCGCAGGTTCCGACAGCGACCACAGCCGCTGCCTTAGGCGCCAGGCGGTCGATCCACTCGTTGGTGGTGATCGGCTGTCCTGTCACCGGGTCCTGGCCCAGAGCGGCCCAGTGCCCGTCGCCGTTGATCTTCTCGTTGGGGATGGATCCCTCGACAAGCAGAACAAACGGGGCCAGCTTGCCCTCGTCAGCGTCGAACCAAGCCTGCATGAAGTCGTCACCGTTCTCGTAAGCGATGACGGGGTGGTGAATGATCAGTTTGGGCATGCCCGGGATGATTCCGCGGACTATGTCCTCGAGGCTTGGGTTTGTTGCTGAAGTCATCGCCACCGAGTCACCGTCGCAACTCAGACCTGTGGTCATCCACAAGGCATGAGCAACGACTTGCTCGGTCGCGCGCTGTCCAGGGACAAACTCAACCGTCGCCATGAATGCTCCTCTCCTCCGACTGCCGACTAAACCTTCGGGAAGTGCATTCCAGAGGACCCTTGGCGGTACCTTTCCTTGCTATTCGGGTCTGACTGGGATTCACGACCTTCAGCAATCAACGACCATACGCCTGTTTTGGGCGTGTGGGCAAATCGAAATCCTAATTTGGCGAAGGTTTTTTCGAATTCCCAGAAAAACACTATTGTTCTAGTCGAAAAGGGCCGGAAAGAATGCTTTTGAGGCGGATTTCGCTTTGATATGTGAGTCCGTTTGGTCCAAAGTAAGTCCCCCGGAGAAGTCGGACGAAGGGAGGAGAGGAATGGCAGGAAAGTTGGCAGTCCTCGGAGCTATCGCTTCAGCTGGACTGGCCGCAGTGGCCGGCGCCATGGCGGGTTACAAGTATTTCTTCGACCCGGACTTGGGGACGAAGCGGCGCAACTCGGTGATGAACGTTGCGCAGGGCGCGGCCAAGCAGTACGGGCTCGACGGCATCGGCAAGAAGTCGATGCAGAACTTCATGGAGACGCTGGCAAACGCGGGCAGGTAAGCCTTCACCTCCACTCGTTCGAGGAACCGGCTGTTCCACTGGGGCAGCCGGTTTTTCTTATTCCGAGGCCGAAACGAGCAGTTTTTCCGTCAAATTGATCGAAAGAGCCTTGAAACCGCCGCCCGCCAGATTGTGCTCCGAGAGGCTCTTCGCCAACAGTTCGGTGGCGTCCGTCAGGTCGAGGGCAACCGCCAGCGTTATCAGAGCCTGGTAGACGCAGATCGAGTACCGCTCCACGCGGCGGGCCGCCTCCACTGCGAAGACGTCAAGGATTTCCGGCGACGGCTGAGTCTGGAGGAAGTCCGAGTACTCGGTGATCATGCCGTTCATCCCCGCGCAGGGTCTGCGCTTCGGTATTCCGCCGACCAGGCCGAAGACCGTCTCCAGCCGGACCAGACGCTTCTCGCTGAAGTTCCGGTACTCGGTCAGGACCTGCCTGAGCTCGGCGTTGCCGCACCTGCCCGCCATACGATCCAGCAGCTTGACCGTCTTGTGCTCGCAGTCGTAAAGAACTGAGAGCTCGTGCGCGAAAAGCTGCTCGAGTGTCTTCAACCCTGGTTAGTCGAGCAACTCGCCGAGAAGCCGGCAGAGCACGTGGTACTGCGTCGCCTGCGCCTCCTGGATCCGGGGGATGTAGTCCGCCGAGATGATATGCACCCGGTCGCAGATCGAGGCCAGCCGGCCGCCCCCGTAACCGGCAAGCGCCACCGTAAGGAGTCCTCGCTTGTTCGACTCTTCCACTGCCGACAGCACGTTGCGCGACCCGCCGCTGGTCGATATGGCGACCGCGATGTCGCCCGGCTTTCCGTAAGCGATCACCTGCCGGGCGAATATGTTGTCGAAGCCCACGTCGTTGCCGACGGCCGTCACCACGGCGGCATCGTTGGTGAGCGAGATCGCCGGCACCGGCTTGCGCCGGGCTCCGACGTTGCTCGGTGCCACCAGGTCGACGCAGAAGTCCTGGGCGTCGGTGGCGGACCCGCCGTTGCCGAAGATAAGGACCTTGCCGCCGGCCTTGACGCGATCGGCGATGAGGTAGGCCGTCTCCACCATCCCCTCGGGGTCTTTTGAGGAGTTGCGCATACCGATGACGTCTTCCGCCTTCTGCAGCACCGAGTTGCTAACCTCGCGGATCACCGGCTCCTTCTGGTTCTCCGCCTCGGCCAGCCAGGGGTAGAGGAAGCTCGAGCGTCCGGTGTCGTGGGCCGGCCCTTTGGGCCGGTCCTCCAGCAGGCCCTTGTGGTCGAAGAAGACATGCACCAGCTCCCAGAGGACGTGGTAGAGCGTCTCGTGGATCTCCTGGACGACGTAGGGGTCGTCCGAGGGCACGGCAAAGACATGTTCGGCCGCATCGCCCTCTGCTGCAGGTCCACCGAGGAAGATAGTCAGCAGCCCGAGCGACTGCGCCTCCTTCAGGGCGGCCCGCACCGCGTCGCCGCCGAAGTCGTTGAGGCTGTGGACCATGCCGATGGCGATGTCCTCGGACTGCGCAATAGTGCTCAGCTGCTGGGCGATGAAACCGCTACGGTCCTCGACCGCCAGGCCGACGGAGGAGGCGGCGTCGTTCGGCAGCGCCATCGCCGGCAGCGCCCGCTTCCCGACGATGACCGGGTGGACGAACTCAACGGAGATGTGCTGAGCGTCCGTGGCCGCCGGGCCCGTGCCGAAAGCGATCAGGCGGCCTCCCCGGATGAACCGGCGAGCCATGAGCAGGCACAGCTCGGCAAGACGGACGTTCTCGTCTCGAAAGTAGCTCCGGCAGAGCTGCTCCCGTTCGGCGTAGGCCGACTCGACCACGCCCGCCAGGTCCTTAGTCATGGTTTCCAGCCTAAAGCCGCAGCCCAGGGTTTGCCGGGCGAAAAGCCCGAAAGTCCCCCGTGCACCTCTGAGCCGTAGGAGGCGCCGGTGGCAGAGCGAGGAGGTACGCGCTCAGCAGATCCGGGGCAGCGGGTCCCCTATCAGCATGTCCATGATGCGGGTGCCGCCGAAAGCGGTCTTCACCAGAACCATGCCCTCCGGCTGGTCCGCGACCCTGCCGATCAGGGCGGCGTTTTCCCCTCCCGGCGTCGCCTTCATCGCCGCTAGTGCCCGCTCCGAGCTCTCCGGCGCCACGAAGGCGATCAGCTTTCCCTCGTTCGCGACGTACATGGGGTCGATCCCCAGGATCTCGCAAGCCCCCCGCACGGGGTAGTTAACCGGGACGGCCTCCTCGTCCAGGATCACCCCGACGTTGGAGTCGTGCGCTATCTCGTTGAGGACGGTGGCCACTCCTCCGCGTGTCGGGTCTCGCATCACCCGCAGGTCCGGGCCGGCGGCGTCGATCAACGACTGAACGATCGGCCAGACCGAGGCGGTGTCCGACTCGACGTCGGCGTCCAGCTCCAGCTCTCCCCGGGCCAGCATGATGGCCGTGCCGTGGTCCCCGATGGTCCCGGAGACCAGGATGTGGTCTCCCGGCCGTACGCTGGCCGACGACAGGTTCACCCGGGGATCCCGGACACCCACCCCGGACGAGACGATGTACATCCCGTCGCACTTCCCGCGCTCCACCACCTTGGTGTCGCCGGTGACGATCGGCACGCCGGCTTTCTTCGACGCCTCGGCCATGGCCGCCACCTGCTCCCGCAGGATGTCGGCGTTCAGCCCCTCCTCCACGACGAATGCGGTTGACAGCGCGAGCGGCCGAGCACCGCTCACCGCCAAGTCGTTGATGGTGCCGTTCACCGCCAGCTCGCCGATGCAGCCGCCCGGAAAGGTGAGCGGCTTCACGACGTAGCCGTCCGTGGTGAAGTTCAGAAGGGTCCCGTTGGCGTCGAGCTTGGCGGAGTCCGCCAGCTCGGAGAGGGCGCTGTTGGAGAACGCGGTGGCAAACAGGCCCTCCACCAGCGTGTGGGTGGTCTTGCCGCCGGCTCCGTGCGCCATAGTGATGTGGTCGTCACGGAACCGTGCTTTCAGCCTCCTCTGGCGCTCAATACGCGCGAGGACCTCTTCCTCCAGGTCGGCCACTACTTCACCCTCCGGTTGGGATCAGGCGTTGGCGCGGGCCGCCGACTTAGCGAAGCGGCCGAAGTTGTAGTACGCAGCGCAGGCGCCTTCCGACGACACCATGCAGGTCCCGATCGGCGTCTCCGGGGTGCACGCGGTTCCGAACACCTTGCACTCCCAGGGCTTGATGACGCCCTTCAGGACCTCGCCGCACTGGCAAGCCTTCGGGTCGGCCACCCGGACGCCGGGAGTGGCGTACCGGAGCTCGGCGTCGTAGTCGGCGTACCTGTCCGACAGCTTCAGGGCGCTCTGCGAGATGAATCCCAGCCCCCTCCACTCGAAGTATGGGCGCAGCTCGAAGACCTCCTGCAGCACCTCGAGCGCCCGCAGGTTGCCCTCGAACGGGACGACCCGGCCGTACTGGTTCTCGACCTCGGCCCGCCCTTCATGGAGCTGCTGCATGATCATCAGGATCGACTGCAGCAGGTCGAGAGGCTCGAAGCCGGCGACCACGATCGGCGTGTTGTAGTCCTTGCAGATGAACTCGTAGGGCCTTGCGCCGACGACTGTGGAGACGTGCCCCGGGCCGATGAAGGCGTCGAGCCGCAGGTCGGGCGACTCGAGGAGGGCCTTGAGCGGCGGCACGATCGTCACGTGGTTGCACATGACGGAGAAGTTGGTGATGCCCTCCGCCTTGGCCCGCATGAGGGTAAGGGCCGTGGAAGGGGCGGTGGTCTCGAAACCGATTGCGTAGAACACGACCTGGCGGTCCGGGTGCTGGATGGCCAGCTTGAGTGCGTCGAGCGGCGAGTAGACGAACCGGATGTCGGCGCCGTCAGCCTTGGCGTCCAGGAAGCTGCCGCTGCCGCCGGGGACCCGCATCATGTCTCCGAAGCAGGTGAAGATGACCTCGGGGTTGCGGGCGATGGCGATGCCGTCGTCGACCCGGCCCATAGGGATCACGCAAACCGGGCAGCCAGGGCCGTGCACCAGCTCGACGTTCTCCGGCAGGTGCGCCTCGATGCCGTGCTTGTAAATAGTATGCGTGTGCCCGCCGCAGACCTCCATGATCTTGTAGTGGCGGCCCGGTTCCGTGAGGGCCGCAATCTGTACCCCGATCGCCCTGGCCAGGTCCGCATCGCGAAACTCGTCCACGTACTTCATTCAAGACTCCTTTAGGCGGTTTATCGCCACTCCGGCGTGCACCAACAGTCGGTCCCCTACCTCGACCGGCAACACGAGATCGATCCCGACCCGGCCGGCCTGCCCGTGGGAGTCCTCGCAGACGGCGTCGAAGCCGTCGACCTCGAGGACGGTGACCTCTACCGCGACATCTCCGCAGGTGAGGCACCCGTCGACCACCGAGCAGGCAACCGAGTACGACCCTCGGTCGAGGATCTGCAACGGTTCACCCTTCTTCATGTGATGTTGCTGGTCTTTAGCTGCTCGATCTCGTCTTCGAAAGCGTCGCCGAGGCCTCTCAACAGCTTGAGGGTGGCGGCGGCCTCCGCTTCGTCGACCTTGGAGAGAGCAAATCCGACGTGGATCAGAACCCAGTCGCCGAGATGGATCCCGCCCTCCTCCTTGGCGAGGAGACCTACATTGACGTTGCGCCGGACCCCGCCGACGTCGACCTTGGCGATCTGATTCGCGGGGTCGACGAACTCGAGGATCTGACCTGGGATTGCAAGACACATGGGCCGACTCCCTGTCTTTTCTGAAGGCACCGCGCCAAACGGTGCCAGCCTGGTGATCAGAACGGTTAGCTTACCACCGCGCTCACCCTAGACAAAGCCGAAGATTTGTCCTACCCGGCTTCGCCTTCGATGTAACCGCGGGACCTGGCCGGCCACCTCGCTTCCAACGCCCGACACGCCCGCGGGGGGCGGCTACCCGGGTGGTCACCGGCACCGGAGACGAGTCGCCGGCAGCTTGAAAGGTTGACAACCGGCACTGTGGCGGAAGGAAATGCTGTGAAGACTCGAGCTAGCCGGCCAGCTGAGCGCCCGCGATGACTGCCTGCCCCAGTGAGATCCCGCCGTCGTTAGGCGGCACCCGGGAGTGGGTCAGGACCTCCAGGCCCGCGTTCTCCAGCGGGCGCGCGACCCGCTCAACCAGGAGCTGGTTCTGGAACGTCCCGCCTGACAGGGCCACCGTGCGAAGGCCGGATCCCCGGACTGCTTCCAGAGCAACCTCGACCAGCGCGGCAGCGAGGCCGTTGTGGAAGGCCGCCGCAACTTCCGGAACCGGCACGCCCCGGGCAACGTCCTCCGCAAGGGCGCCTATGAGGTCCGCCCCCCGCATGCGCCGATCGACGACCGGGCAGGAGTAACTCCGCTTCACCGAGGTATCGGCCACCTGCTCCAGCTCAATGGCGGCCTGCCCCTCGTAGCTCACGGTGTCGGACAGGCCCGCCACTGCGGCCGCGGCGTCGAACAGCCTGCCGGCGCTGGAGGTCAACGGGGCGTTCAGCCCTTTCGACGCCATCGTGAGAATTGGGCCCCAGCGAGAGGCCGTCCGCCGCACGAACTCCAGCTCCAGGCCGGCCGCAGCGGTGCCGAAGGCGGCATTCAGGTAAACCGCGCCCATGCGCCACGGCTCCTTGACCGCGGCGGCGCCTCCCGGCAACGGCACGTACTCCAGCGACGCCGCCCGTTCGTAACCGCTCAGGTCGGCGACCATGACCTCGCAGCCCCACAGGTTGCCGTCGTCCCCGTAACCCGTGCCGTCGAGCGCTAAGCCGACGACCCGGTCGCAGCGGAAGTTGTCGGCGAGGCAGGATGCGATGTGGGCGTGGTGATGCTGTACGCCGACCAGCCGCACGCCGTCGAGCTCCTTCGCCCACTTGGTGACGAGGTACTCCGGATGCAGGTCGTGCGCCACTACTCCAGGCCGCACCTCGAAGACCCGCTGGTAGTGCTCGACCCCTTCCAGGAAGGACTGCATGGTCTCCCAGTTCTCCATATCGCCCAGGTGGTGGGAGACGATCGCCCGGCCCCCGGCGCCGATGCAGAACGTGTGCTTGAGCTCCGGGCCGGCAGCGAGCACCGGCTCGCGAAAAGCCGGGCTGACCGGGATGGGCTCGGGCGCGTAGCCGCGAGCCCTGCGCATCGGCTGCTCGATCACACCCCTGGGGGAGCCGGCAAGGCGCACCACGGAGTCGTCGCATCTCATGTGGATGTCCCGGTCATGGGCGAGGAAGAAGTCAGCGATGCGGTCCAGCCGGGCAACTGCATCGCGATCGCGGTACGCGATCGGCTCGTCGGAGAGGTTACCGGAGGTGCAGACTATCGGGCCTCCCACCTCCTTCAGCAAAAGGTGGTGCAGCGGCGTGTAGGGCAGCATCACTCCCAGGTAGCGGTTGTTCGGCGCCACACCCCCTGCCACGGCGACTTCCGGCCGCCGCTCCAGCAGGACGATGGGCCGGCGTCGCGAGACGAGAACCCGCGCTTCCTCCGCTCCGACCGACGCCAGCGCGCCGGCCGCCTTCAGGTCGGCCGCCATGACTGCGAAGGGCTTCTCCTCCCGGGCCTTCCGGCTTCGCAACTTGGCCACCGCGTCCTCGTCGTCGGCCCGGCAGGTCAGGTGGTAGCCGCCCAGGCCTTTGACCGCCAGGATGGCGCCCTCCCCCAGCAGTCGGGCGGCCTCGACCACCGGATCGCCCGCCAGCAGCTCCAATGAGGGGTTGAGCAGCGACAGCTGCGGCCCGCACACCGGACAGGCGATGGGTTGGGCGTGGAACCGCCGGTCCGCCGGGTCCTCGTACTCGCGCCGGCAATCGAGGCACATGTCGAAGGCGGACATCGTGGTGTTGGGCCGGTCGTAGGGAATTGCCTTGGAGATGGTGAAGCGGGGACCGCAGTTGGTGCAGTTGGTGAAGGCGTATCGAAAGCGCCGGTCCGCCGGATCCATCATTTCGCGAAGGCAGTCGTCGCACGTGGCTACGTCGGGGGAGATCAAAGCCGTCGCCTGACCGGCGTGTTCGCTGTGCGATATGCGGAAGCCGAGCTCCGTTCCCAGCGGGGCCACGTCGTGGCGCTCGGTTGACTCGATCAGCGCCAGAGGCGGTGGCGAGGTGGCCAGCTCGCCGGCAAAGGCCTCGCACGCCGCCGGGGAACCCTCGACCTCGAGAAGCACGCCCTCCGAGTCGTTCAGGACGAAGCCGGCCAGGCCCAGCCCGGAGGCGAGGTTGAACACGTAGGGACGGAAGCCGACCCCCTGCACGATTCCCGTCACCCGGAACCGGAGCCGGCGAAGCTCGGCGTCCGCCGATCCCTCCTGCATCTTGCGCCCTCCCGACGGGAACTCGTACCTAGCCGGTATGCGGCCGTTGAAGGACTTGCCAGTCTAGGCCAATCCGGGCAATCCCAAAGCCGCGGGACCGCGGGACCTCGACGCTAGACTTGTGCGGAACGGGAAATGTTGTAGGCGCCCGGCGGGCGACGCTAGGATCTCGACTGCCGCAGCCGGTAAGTCGGGATGCGGGACACAGGAGCTTCAGCATTTACGAGCCGGACCAGTCTTCCTTCAGGAACGAGAGGCCAATGAACGTGCTCTGGGGCCGAGTAGTGGTGCTCGCCGTGGTGCTGCTGCTGGTCTTCCTTCTCGGTAGGGCAACCGGCGGCGACAGCTCCGAGCTGCAGGCCCTGCAGGATCGGGTCGAAGCCCAGAACGCCGAGATCGACCAGCTCGAGGCGGAGAACCGGGCGCTCCAGAGTCCGTCGCCGGATCCCAACACCCAGACCGGCACCGACGGCACCGGCAACATCGACGGAACCACCGCAACGCCGACTGTCACGCCCACCGTCACTCCGACGGCAACTGCGACTGCGACGTCCCGGCCTACCTCGACCGCCACGCCCAGCCCGACCAGCACGGCGGCCCGAACCTACACAGTGAGGTCGGGTGACAACCTTGGTCGAATCGCAAGCCGGGAGTACGGCGACGCGTCTTACGCGAAATGCATCCAGACCGCCAACAACATCACGAACCCGAGCGCCCTGCGGGTCGGGCAGGAGCTCACGATCCCGCCCAAGCCCGCACAACCCTGCACTTAGCCAACGACTTTTACGGGGCGCTTAGCCGCCCCGATTGATGCTCCAGCAACTCTTAGGAGGTGGCGGGCATGGCGGATCTGAAGGCGGTTTTTCTCAACTGCACGCTGAAGAAGTCACCGGCTGTGTCGAACACCGAGGCGCTCGCCAGGAAGGTGGTGGAGTGGTTCGACCGGCTGGGCGTTGAGAGTGAGATCGTCCGGGTCGTCGACTACAACGTGCCCTTCGGCGTCTCGTCGTATGAAGGAGAAGGCGACGAGTGGCCGCTGATCCTGGACAAGATCAAGGCGTCCGACATCATCGTGATGTGCACTCCGATCTGGTTCGGGGTCCGGGGGAGCGTATGCCAGATGGTCGTCGAGCGTCTCGACGGCACCTACAACGAACGCAACGAAAAGGGCCAGTACCCGCTCTACGGCAAGGTCGCCGGAGTCGTCGTCACCGGCAACGAGGACGGCGCCCACGCCGCGGCGGAGACCACGCTGTTCAACATGATCCACCTGGGCTGCGCCGTACCGCCGAACGCGGACACCTACTGGGTGGGCGACGCAGGGCCCGGGCCGTCCTACATCGAAGCGGGCGGAGAGCACCACGCCTACACGCAGCGCACCACACGCTGGATGGCGCACAACCTCGTGCACCTGGCCCGGATCCTGAAGGCGAACCCGATACCGGCCGAGGGCAACACCTTCGACGAGGAGACCGAGCACCGGCTCCACATCGGGTAACCGGCTGCAAGCTGGATCAGGCCGAGGACTTGGTCCCCGAGTACATGGCCTCGATCTCTTTTGCGTACTTGGTGTTGATCGTCTTCCTCTTGACCTTGAAGGTCGGCGTGATCTCCTCGGCCTCCTGCGTGAAGTCGGTGTCCAGAAGGGTCCACTTCTTGATCTTCTCCACCTGGGACAGACCGGCATTCACCTTCTCCACCACCGACTCCACCTCGGCGAGCACCTTGGGGTCCCGCGCCAGTTGGCGGACGTCGGACACGTTCACACCGAACGCCTTCCCCCAATGCATGGCGGCGTCGGGGTCGAGCGTCAGGAGGGCGGTGAGGTAAGGACGGCGGTCGCCGATGACGACCGCCTGCGAGAGAAGCGGGGACAGCGTCAACTTCGCCTCTATCTCCTGCGGCGCGATGTTCTTGCCGCCGGCCGTGATGATGATGTCCTTCTTCCGATCGGTGATCTTGAGGTAACCGGCCTCATCCAGCTCGCCGACGTCGCCCGTTTTCAGGAACCCGTCTTCGGTGAAGGCCTCCGCCGTCGCTGCAGGATCGTTCAGGTAGCCTTTGAACAGGTTGGGGCCCTTCACCAGGATCTCCCCGTCGGTGTCGAACTTGAGCTCGATGCCGGGGATCGGCGGCCCGACCGTGCCGATCCTGGACTTCCCGACCGGCGTGACCGTGGTCGGCGCGTTCGTCTCGGTCTGCCCGTACGCCTCCACGAGGTCGATGCCTATCGCGTGGATGAACTTCAGGACCTCGGGGGCCACCGGCGCCGAGCCCGTGACGGCGAAGCGGCAGTGCTCCATCCCGATCTCCTCCCGGGTCTTGGAGAAGATCAGCTTGTCGAAGAGCGCGTTTTTCACCTTGAGCTGGAGCGGGATGGGCTTACCGGCCTGCTGCAGCTCCACCCGCTCCATGGCCGCCGCCAGCGCCTTGGCGATGGTGTCGGCCTTCTCGTGCTCCTTGTACCGGGTCTGGATCGCGGAGGCGAACTTCTCGAACACCCGAGGCACGCCGATGAAGAACGTCGGCTTGCACTCCTTTAGGTTCTCGCGCAGCTTCTCCGTTGACTCGGCGAACCACACCTCGAAGCAGAAGTAGATGCCGCCCCACTCCGACGCCAGCCGCTCGAACACGTGCGAGAGGGGCAGATAGGAGATGACCCGCTCCTCGCACTCGCCGAAGTGCAGCACCTGCCCGAGGCATTCCAGCGTCCAGGCAAAGCCTCCGTGGCTGAGGATCGATCCTTTCGGTAGCCCGGTCGTTCCCGACGTGTAGATGATGGTCGCGGTGTCCTCCGGTGTTATGGAGGAGGTGCGCTCCTTCAAGGCTGCGGGGTCGGTCTTGACGAAGTCCCTCCCGCGCTGACGGAGCTGGTCGAACGACA
>DATAAN010000064.1:0-4576 GCA_036260105.1 Actinomycetota bacterium | reverse complement strand
TCGTTCAGCTTGTAGGCGAACCAGTCCTTGTCCCGGGGGACCATGGCTCGCTGCCGCGCTTCTACGTACCCCTCGACCACCGGGTCGTGCGGGTTGCCGAACACGAAGTCGCAGACTCCAGGGTCCGAGCGGCGCTCGAGGTGCGGCAAGGTGGCGAACTCGAGGAAGCTCGAGAACGACTTCGCCAGCTGAGCCATGCGGCGGGACGCCGAGTGCGTTTCGGACACGGGGTCAAATATAGCTACGCGGACCGGCCGGGTCCGCCGCAAAGAGAAGTGGGCTTGGCGGCTCGCGAAGGCTGGCGGTCTCTTTAAGTCACGGCCGGAGCCCGAAAGCTTACCGGCCGGAGCGGGCTCGGTTGCGCATCTGCTTGATCCGCGTCTTGACGCTGAATAGCAGCCGCTTGGCCGCCGGGAACTCCCAAGAGAGGACGGTCAGGCCGAGGAAGATCAAGGGCAGCGAGAAGGGTCCGGGGAGCACGATCAGCGCCAATCCGGCGAGGATCAGAACCGTACCGACGGTGAGAACCAGCACCCTGCGGCTCTGCTTGATGGCAGTCACCTTCGGCAGCTCCCGGGTGCGGGGAGCTTCGAACTGCTGCGTGTCGTCGGATCTCATCATTAAATTTTAGCCCCGCTTTTCCTCGTTTAATCACACAACTTTCGCCCCGCCTAGGACGGGGGAGCGGCGCCGGGCGTTTCAAGTAGACTGACCGCCTATGGGCGAACAACCAGATGTGAAACAGCTCAGCTCCGGCGACCGGAATCTCGGCATGGAGCTAGTACGGGTCACCGAGGCGGGCGCGATGGCGGCCGGCCGTTGGATGGGCCGGGGCGACAAGATCGCGGCCGACAAGGCAGCCACCGACGCCATGCGGCTCATGATCGCAACCTGCCAGATGGACGGCGTGATCGTGATCGGAGAGGGAGAGAAGGACGACGCTCCGATGCTCTACAACGGCGAGCGCGTCGGGACTGGTTCGCCGCCCGAGGTGGACGTCGCCGTGGACCCGGTCGAGGGCACCACGATCACCTCCCGGGGGATGCCGGGCGGCATCTCGGTCATCGCGGTCGCCGGCCGGGGCGCCATGTGGGACCCGGGGCCGGCGTTCTACATGAAGAAGATCGCCACTGGGCCAGAGGCTGCCGACGTCATCGAGCTCGAGGCGCCGCCTGCGGACAACATCCGGGCGGTCGCCAAGGCGAAGGGCATCGACGTCGAGGACGTCACCGTGATCCTCATGGACAAGCCTCGCCATCAGGAGCTCATCAAACAGATTCGGGAGGCGGGCGCTCGCATTCGGCTGATCACCGACGGCGACGTGGCGGCCGGTTTGTCGGCGGCAACCTCCCGCAGCGGGGTCGACCTGCTGCTCGGTACCGGCGGAACTCCGGAGGGCGTCATCACCGCGGCGGCCATCAAGGCGCTGGGAGGTGCCATCCAGGGCAGGCTGGACCCCCAAAGCGACGAGGAGCGCCAGAACCTTATCGACGCGGGCTACGACCTCAGCCAGGTGCTGGACGCCGACGACCTGGTCAAGGGCGACTCTTTTTTCGCCGCCACGGGCATCACCGGGGGCGACCTGCTGCCTGCGGTGCAGTACCGGGGGGACGGGGCTACCACACACTCGCTGGTGATGAGCTCCCGGTCCGGGACAATCCGTACGATCACCGCCGACCACCACTGGAACAAGCTCATGAAGTTCGCGGGGTTCTCCTACGACTGAGAGCCGTTCCGGCCTCACGCTTCTGATCGACGCAGCGAGCCTCATCTACCGCGCCTTCTTCTCGACGCCAGAGACGGTAACCACGCCCGACGGAACGCCGATCAACGCGGCGTACGGGTTCCTCAACATGCTGGCGCGCCTGGTGGCCGATCGGGATCCGGACTTCCTGGTCTGTGCCGACGACGCCGACTGGCGTCCCCAGTGGCGGGTCGACCTGGTGCCGAGCTACAAGACCCACCGGGTCGGCGTTCCCCAGCCGACGCTGGATGCGCAGATGCCGGTGATCGCCGAGGTGCTGCAGGCGGCGAACATCCCGGTGGCCGGCGTGCCGGAGTGGGAGGCGGAGGACATCATCGGAGCCCTGATCCCCCGCTGCCCAGGGCCGGTGGAGATCGTGAGCGGGGACCGCGACCTGTTCCAGCTGGTGCGGGACCCCGACGTCTGTGTCCTCTACCCCGTACGGGGCGTGAGCGAGTTGATGCGGGTCAACGAGAGGTACATCGAGCACAAGTACGGCATCCCGGGCCGGGCGTACGGGGACTACGCGATCCTCCGGGGCGACACGTCTGACGGGCTGCCCGGGGTGCCGGGCATCGGTGAGAAGACGGCCAGTGCGCTGATCAACAAGCATGGGAGCATCTCGGCGGTCGTCGAGGCTGCGATGACGGGTGACGGCACCGGGCCGCTGGGCAAGGTCAAAAAGGGCCTGGACTACGTCGATCGTGCGGCGCGGGTAGTGCTGATAACCGACGAGGCGCCGGTGGGCGAGATCGACATGAGCCGCCCCTCCGGCGACTCCACTCCTGAGCTGATGGAGCTAGCCGAGCGCTACGGACTGAAGAGCCCGGTCGAGCGGCTGCTGGCGGCGCTCAAGCGTTAGCCGTCAAATAGTGGGGGACTCCTGGACGCCCTCCACGCCCAGCTCCTCAAAACTTCTTATTGGCGTGAGCCCCGGCTTGTTGCAGCTCTCAGGCCGCATGGGGCCCTCCACCGTCCGGAGGCGGACCCTCAGCCGGCGGTCATCGGCCAGAAGCGTGACCTCGAACTCGCCGTCGGCGAGCTGCCGACTGGCTCGGACTCGGAGGTCGTCGATGCCGGTGATGCCGGTCTCCCGGCGGGCGAGGTAATCGGCGGCCTGAGCGACCGCGTCGAGCGCAGACCGTCCGCGATAGTGGTCCAGCACGATGCGGCCATCCCGGTAAGCGCCCACGATACGTTCGGCGTCGTCCGGCTCGACCATTCCATAGAACAGGCCGTGGGGAAAGATGGCGAGGTTGGCAGCGAAGCGGTGACCGCCCTGGTGCGACGACTCCCACAGGTGCTCGGCGAGGCCGTCGCCGGTGAAGCCGAGCCGGACCAGGCGCCGCCCGTGCTCGGCGCAGCACGGGTCGCGGCGGCCATGCGTGCACACGGCCCACAGGTGCTCAACCGGCTCACCGACTCCCGGGGCAGAGGAGTTGGCGAGCAACGCCGGATCGATGTCCAGCAGGTCGGTCACGTCGGCGAGGTCGAGCCGCTCCATCCAGGTCTCACCCTGCGCGGCCCGGACCAGGAAGCAAGACCGGCCGGAGCCGCCGTTCCGTCCCGAGCTCCGGCGGACCAGCAGGATGCGAAAGCCGTGTTCCTTCGAGCGGCGATTGACCTCGGACGCCACTTCGGGATCTATCGAGCTCTCGGCCAGCGCGTCGGCGCCCCAGGGGCCAGGATGCTCGAGGAGCAGCCACGCCTGCGAGACGGGGGCGGTGGCGAACAACGGCTCGTCGTTCGCCCGGGCCAGGACCGAGCAGCGCGGTCGGGCAGCGGCGTCCTTCATCGGGGCATTATGCCGCAATGCCGGTTTGGGGTGCCGGTGTAACTCTGTAACGTTGAGGCAGAACGACTCAACTTTTAGTTGCGAATGCAATCATCTTGGGAATATAGTTGCGGCAGCAACGTTTTACCTCTTAGTACATCAAGAGAGGAATCCCGATGAGTGAAACCAAGACGCAAACGCTGCCTCTCCTTCCCCTGAAGGAAGGCGTGATTCTGCCTCACATGGTGGTTACCATCTCGGTCGATTCGGAGAGCAGCGACGAATCCTTCGAGGCCATAGCGGCCGCTCGCCGTTCCGAGGGGCTGGTGCTGCTTGTTCCGCGGGTTGAAGGTCAGTATGCCCGCATCGGAACTGTTGCCAAGCTGGAGGACACGAACCCACAGCGCGGCATGGCCGGTGAAGAGGTCTACATCGTCCGAGGGCTCTATCGCGCAGTCGTGGGGCGCGGCGTCTCGGGATTGGGCAACGCCACCTGGGTCGAGGCCGAGACGGCCGAGGACCCGCACATCTACCCCGCCGAGGTTCACAACCTGGCCAAGGAGTACCGGGCTCTGGTCGAGAACATCCTCGAGATGCGCGGTGAGCGCCAGGTTGCCCGCTTCCTCCGGGGCATCAACAACCCCGGCCACCTGGCAGACACCTCCGGCTACTCCCCGTACCTTACGTTCGAGCAGAAGAAGCAGGTGCTGGAGACCACCGACGTCAAGGAACGGCTGGAGCAGCTGCTCGTGTGGAACCGGGAGACGCTGGCCGACTTCTCCCTGAAGGACAAGATCCACAAGGACGTCGCTGAGGGCATGGAGAAGACGCAGCGGGAGTTTCTGCTGCGCCAGCAGATGGAGGCCATCCGCAAGGAGCTCGGTGAGGAGGGCGACGACGTCGTTGCCGAGTACCGCGCC
Source organism: Actinomycetota bacterium (assembly GCA_036260105.1). Lineage (GTDB taxonomy): Bacteria > Actinomycetota > CADDZG01 > JAHWKV01 > JAHWKV01 > JAJCYE01. The sequence goes on along the minus strand of DATAAN010000064.1, from coordinate 138 downwards.
AAGTTCGACAAGATCAACATGCCCGACGACATCCGCAAGGAGGTCAACAAGGAGCTGGATCGCCTGGAGCGGACCAGCGCCCAGAACCCCGAGCAGGGCTACATCCGCAACTACCTGGACTGGATGGTAGAGCTGCCG
>DATAAN010000063.1:0-1722 GCA_036260105.1 Actinomycetota bacterium | reverse complement strand
TCCCTTACAAGGAGGCGGTCGGGGGTTCGAGTCCCTCAGCGCCCACCAGCATCACAGCCGTGTAATTCATTGCAGAGGTCGCTTCGTTCCGATCGCTCGCTCCGGTACAGCTGCCCGTCCTACAGCAATCTCACTCTGTTTCAGACATCTCTGTCTGCGGTTTGAAGTTGCAAAAGGGTTTGCAGCAGCCGGGAGGATGTCCCGATCCTTGTTGAAGATCGGTGACGGCCCGAGTCGGCTAGAGGCCTTGGTCCGGCGAAGCCGGTCGGATTGAGTCGAGTTTCAAGGTGGGTCAGGTTCGCGCAGGGCCATGGCCTCTAGCGCTCAGGCCGCCAGGCCTGAGCGAACAGCGAGTCGGTCCAGCTCTCGACGCAGGGGTGCCGTGCTCAGGGCGTCAAGGCTCTCGGCGAGCCCCGTGCGGATGAACCGGCTGTAGGCGTGGGTGAGGAAGAGCGCCACCCGCCATCCCGTCGGCGTCGGACGGTAACGATGGGTGCCCGGGATGCGCTCGATCAAGCCGTGGAGCCGCAGCCGACGTAGGTCGTAGGTCATGCGGCCGGGATTCAGCTGGTCCGGCCGGAGGCCGAGCAGCGGGGCGAGATGGTCGCGCAGCTGGCGCTGGGTGAACCCCTCGGACTGCAGGCGGTAGACGGCGACGGCGGCGAGCAGTCCGTGGACGCGAGCGTCGCCAAAGCGCAGCGCCGGCGCCCGCTGGCCGTCGACGACCACCGGCTGGGCGACCGAGGCGAACACCTCCTCCCCGATGACGGGGTCGTGGGTGATGCGCTGGACGGCGAGGAGCCGTCGGTTGGCGGAGAAGCCGACCACCCGCAGGGCGGGCAGGTTGCACAGCTGCTTGCCGATCCCGAAGTCGCGGCTGTCGTTGATGGTGGTCTCGGTGCGCAGCGCCCGGCCTTCCTTGTGGTACTGCTTCACCCTGGTCGTCTTGTACTCGACGTGCAGCGACGGGGTGACGCCCTGGGTGAAGATCCGGGTGCGGAACCGCCCCGGTGTGGGCTTGCGGCGTCCCCGTTGGATCTTGCAGTCGAAGACCAGGGACACCCGGTCGGGACGACCGAGGTCGACGTTCTCCCGCACCACCTCCTCGAAGAAGACCCGGCCGGTCAAGGGCCGGTCCAGCACCTGGGTGAGGGAGAACTCGGCCTGCAGGACCGACAGCTCGTAGCGGTAGCCGGCCCGGCGGTCGGCGGCGGTGAAGGGATGGGGCAGCCGGGCGAGCCACTTCCGTAGCAGCCGGTCGATGTGAGCCGGTCCCAGGCGGTCGCAGATCCGCTGCAGACGCCGCGGCTCTTCGCAGGCGGCAAAGCCGTTGTCGAGCGCCTCGAAGGCGACGCCGGCCTTGGCCGCCTGGCGCTTGGCCCACTCGTTGCCGTTCAGGCACAGCTTGGCGTTGTAGGGGAAGTACCCGCAGAACTTGATGAAGAACGGCCCGAAGTCCTCGTCGATGGCGTAGACGTAGAAGTGGTTCACCATCGCGCTCGAGCGGACGATCCAGGGGTAGGTGGCGCCGGTGTGCGGGTTGCGCCGCTTCTGGGTGCGGAACACGGCCGTGCGCTCCTGGGCCCGTCCCACGAACAGCACCCCCTCGGTGCCCTCGAAGTGAGCGAGGAACTCCCGGGCGACGTCGTCCTTTCGCTGGCCCTTGGCGAAGTCGACCAGCGGGACACCCTCGTCGGCCGCGAACCGGTGGATGGCGGTGAC
>DATAAN010000062.1:0-10939 GCA_036260105.1 Actinomycetota bacterium | reverse complement strand
CCCGGTCGTCAAAGTCGTAGTTCTTGGAGTCGCCCCGGAACCTGCGGTTCAGGCGCAGGAACTCTCCCACCATCCGAGGGTCGCCCTGGACCTCCTCCACGGCGTCGAGCAGCATCAGCGCCCCCTCGTAGGCCTCGAGGGCGAAGACCGGGGGCTTCGCGTCGAAGCGATCCTCGTAGCGGGCGGCGAACCGCTGAGACGCTGCCGGATCCGAACCTGGCGAGACACTGACCACTCCTCCTCCGAGCCCAGCAGGATTCAAATCGCGAATCTGGTGCGATGCAACCATCAAGCCCTGAAAACCGGCCTTCCGGAGCTCGTCGATCAGCGCCTTGCCGGAGGCGCCGCCTCCCCCGTACAACACCGCCTCGGGCCCCGCCTTCACGATGGCGGCCGACAGGTTCACCGGCGGGTCGTTCGGTTCCACGGTGTCCACCCGGCTCGGCGCCCGCTGGAGCCGCTCGAGCTCCTCCTTCGCTCCCTCGGCGAACGGCTCCCCTTCCGCCGAGTCCTCCGTTACCAGGACGATGCCGCCCCCGACCCGGCCGGCGGCGTGGGCGGCGAGAATTCTGCCCTCGCGCTGGTCGTTGGCGACGAGCCGCCGGAAGTTGCGCCAGCCGTCCTGAGGAACCGACGATGCGGTGACGGAGGGAATCAGGTAAGGCACTCCCGAGGCCTCGAACGCCGGGCCCAGCGACTCCACCTCGGCTGCTGCAAAAGGCCCCACCACGCCTACGAGGCGCTCGCTGTTGGCCACCTGGCTCTCCCCGGCGCCGGCTTCACCGGGAGTCGCCTGGGTGTTGAACTCCTCGAGGTCGATCTCGTAGCGGGAGTCGTCGTTGCCGTTGTACTCGGCCACCGCCTGCTCGACTCCACGGATCATGCCCAAGATGCCCGCGTCGTCGGAGTCGGAGGTCCCCATGACGCCGAGAACGAGGATCTCCCGTCCGGCTTCGGGAACTGTGTCGTTGCCCCCGCACGCCGTGAGGAACGTAACGAGTAGAAGGCAGGCTGCTGCCGCCCTAAGTCTCACTTCTACTTAGGAGTTGTTCGGCGACCTCCGCCATGCTCTTGCGCTGCTGCATGGCGAGCTTCTGGATCGACCGGAACGAGTCCTGCTCCGACAGCCCGTGCTCCTGCATCAACACGCCTTTGGCCCGCTCGACAAGCTTGCGGGTCTTGAGCCTCTCGCCGAGGTCCCGGGACTCCCCGGCCAGCGCCTTCGCCTCGGCCCAGCGGGCCATGGCCACCTCGACCGCCGGGACGAGGTCGTGCTTGTCGAACGGCTTTACCAGATACGCCATGGCGCCGGCCTTGTTGGCCTGGTCCACCAGGTCCCTCTGGCTGTAGGCGGTGAGGATGAGGACGGCGGACAGCTCCTCCTCGTTGATGCGGGCGGCTGCGCTCAGGCCGTCCATCACCGGCATGCGAATGTCCAGGATCGCCAGGTCCGGGTGCAGCTCCTGGGTAAGCTTCAGGGCCGTCTCACCGTCGCCCGCTTCCCCGACGACCTCGTACCCCTCCTCCTCGAGCATCTCGCGCAGATCCAAGCGAATGATCGCTTCGTCTTCGGCAATGAGGATTCGGGCTCGGGGCTGCACTACGGGAAAGATAACAGGCGGGGTTCCAACAATGCGTCAACCGCCCAGGGATGCCCGGGGAGGTCTGCGAGCAGGTACAGCGCCCCTACGGCCGCCAGGTTGCGGACTATGTGCCGTATCTGAATTGGCTCGGACTCCCGCTTGCACCCGCAGGGTATCTGGCGTCCGCGGAGGAGGTTGACGGCCATCGCGACAGCGAAGACGATCAGCAGCGCGGACCCGACGCGGCTGGCCCAGGGAATCGCCAGGCCGGCGATCAGCACCGTTCCAAGAGCGACCTCGGTGACCGACACCATTCGGGCCGCCGCTCCCGCCGTTGCGCCGGGAATTATCCGGTAGTGCTTGATCGCATCGGCGAACTCACCCAGATCGCTCAGCTTCGACGCTCCGGCCGACAGGAACATCGTCCCCAGGACGAACCGGATCAACAGGCCGATCGATGGCTCCACGTGCGCTCCGTCTCCTCCAGGTGCCGGCGGCTGCGTTCAAGATTGCCACAGGCCGCCGGGCCGGCGAGGCGCTCAAGGTGAGCCGAAGGTGGCGATGATCGACAGGGCGGCCGGCCCGATGACGACGACGAAAAGCGCCGGGAAGATGAACAGCATCATCGGAATCAGAAGCTTGACCGGCAGCTTTGCCGCCTTCTCCCGCGCGTCCTGCCGGCGGAGCAGCCGCATCCGGGCCGAGTTCGACTGCAGCACCTCTGCGATCGGGCTGCCAATGGCGTCGGCCTGGATGAGGGCCAGGGCGAATGAGGACAGCTCCCCCACCTCGGTCCGGTCTCGCAGCTGGTGCAGCGCCTCCCGCCGGCTGGAGCCCAGCTGGATCTCCTGGAGCAGCCGGTGCAGCTCATCGCCGAGCGGCCCGGGCACGCTCTGCGAGGCCAGCTCGATCGCGGCCTCCAGCCCCATGCCGGCCTGGACGGAGATCGCCATCAGATCGATGGTCTCCGGAAGGTCTCTTCGGATCTGCTGCTGGCGCTGAGACCCCTTTCGGGACACCCAGATGCCGGGTAGCACGAATCCCAGCCCTCCGCCTATGAGGATGAAGATCAGGACGCTTCCGCCGCCGAGCCCCAGGCCGGCCAGCGCCAGCGGCAGGACGGCGGCCCCCACCAGGGTGGCGATCGCCTTGAGGGCGAGCATCGACTCCACGCCTTGCGCCCCCATGCCGGCCAGCGTCGCGTTTCGGCGCATGGTCTCCATCTGGGAGCTCGGCGTGAACTTCCGGCCAAGCCCTCCCAGCTTGCCGATCGCCGGCCGGAACAACCGGTGGTTCAGCGGGATGCGGGGCTGGTCGTCGAAGTTCAGGAAGTCGTCGACGATCTCGGTCATCGGCCGCTCCGTGACCGCCACCATCCTGTTGATCCCGAAGGCGATCAGGCCGATGCCGGCAGCCACCGAGAGCATGCTTGCGAGCTGCAGCAGGTTCATCTAGACCTCCACCTTGCCGAGCTTTTTCATCCACACATGGCCGATGACCAGGCCCAGGCACGCTGCGCCCAGCATCATCTGGCCTCCGAAGGTCGTAAACAGCGGGTCGATGTAATCCCGGCGGGTTGCGAACAGGAAGGCGCCGATCGATATCGGCATGGCGATGAGGATCTTGCCGGAGATGCGCGCCTCCGCCGACAGCGCCCTCACCTCTCCGCGGACCTCCTGCCGGGCGTGCATGAACTCCGCCAGGATCCGTAGCGTGTCGGCAAGCTTTCCTCCGGTCTGGTGCTGGATCCGGATCGCTTTGACCGTCCAGGCGATGTCCTTGGAGCCGATCCGCTGCGACATGGCCTCGAGCGCCTCCAGCAGCGGGCGGCCCACGGCCGACTCCGCCACGACGCGGGCCAGCTCCGTCGCAAGGGGGGGATCGCCCTCCTCCCCCGCCAGCTCCATGCCGAGCAGAAGCGACGTGCCGGCGTCGAGCGAGCCGGCGATGAGCTGCAGCGCCTCCGGAAGCTGGGACTCCAGCTTGGTGACCCGTTTCCTCGCCTTGGCGTTGAGCCGGGAGATCGCGGCCACGGGGATTACCACCAGGGCGCCGAGCGCAGGGAGGACCGACCCCGTAAGGAGTAGGAGGATCACTGCGGGCACCAGCGTCCCGGCGCACAGGAGCGCCCCGAACTCACCGGCTCGAATTGTTGAGCCGGCCTGGATGAGCTTGAACCTCACCCGCCCGACGGCGGGTGTCTGGCCGAGAGCCCGCTCGGCGAATGCTCCGGCACGCTCCATGAGGTCGGAGATGTCCTGGGGCGACTTCGTAGGGGCGTCGAGCTCCTGCTCCAGCAGTCCCTTCAGCGCAATGTGCCGCTGGTTGAGGTGCCGGGCGATGCCGAGGGAGAGCAGGAGGATGCCGGCGCCGATGAGCAGCATCGGGACGAGCTGCATCACTTGGTCGTCCTCCTTGCGTTGGCTGCGGCCATCAGCCGGGAGCTGGGTCCGGCGCCGTCGACCTTGGGGCGGAAGAGGCGGGCGGGAAGCTCGACGCCCTTGTCCTCCAGCTTCTCGATGATCTTGGGCCTCAGGCCGGTGGGCTTGAGGACTCCGGAGGACTGGGCCGACGCAGACCCGCCCTCGTCGAAGCTGTAACGGAAGATGTCCTGGAGGGTGATGATGTCCCCCTCCATGCCCTGGATCTCGGAGATGTGGGTGATGCGGCGGGAGCCGTCGCCGAACCGCTGGATCTGGATGATGATGTCCAGGGCGGCCGCCACCTGCTGGCGGATGGCGCGCACCGGCAGGTCGTACCCTGCCATCATGACCATCGTCTCCAGCCGGGTGAGGGCGTCCCGGGGCGAGTTCGAGTGGACGGTCGTCAGGCTCCCCTCGTGGCCGGTGTTCATGGCCTGGAGCATGTCCAGCGCCTCGCCACCGCGGACCTCCCCGACGATGATGCGGTCCGGCCGCATACGCAGGGCGTTCCGGACGAGCTCCCGGATGCCGATGTGGCCGGCGCCTTCGATGTTGGCCGGCCGGGCTTCCATCCGGACGACGTGGGGCTGGGACAACCGGATCTCGGCGGCGTCCTCGATGGTGATGATCCGTTCGTCCTGGGGGACGAAGTCGCCGAGCACGTTGAGCAGCGTGGTCTTGCCGGTACCGGTGCCTCCCGAGACGACGATGTTGAGCTTGCCCAGCACGGCGCCCTCCAGGAACAGGGCCGCCTCCGGGTTGATCGCCCCGAGGCGGATCAAATCGGAGATGGTGAACGGCTTGGCCGGGAAGCGCCGGATGGTGAGGATCGGGGAGTCGACCGCCACCGGGGGCAGCATGGCGTTGACCCGGGACCCGTCGAGCAGGCGGGCGTCCACCATCGGCGAAGACTCGTCGATACGGCGGCCGACCGTGGCGACGATCTTCTCTATCACCTGGCGCAGGTGCGCCTCGTCGGTGAACGCGATGTCGGTGTGGACCAGCTTGCCTCTGCGCTCAATGTAGATGTCGTTGTAGCCGTTGCACATGATCTCGGTGATGTCCGGCTGCGCCAGCAGCTCCTCCAGAGGCCCGAGGCCCAGAAGGTCGGCGGTCAGCTCGGAGACAAACTTGGGGCGCTGGGAGCTCGGCACCACGATGCCCGCCCGGCTGAGGGCGGCCTCCAGGTGCTGCGAGACCACTACCTTGAGCTCCTCTGGTTTGGTCTTGGCGTAGAGCTTGGACCCGAGCTCCTCCAACAGGGCGTCCCGAACCTGCCGCTTCATCTGGCCCCAGGTCGCCGAGCTCCCTCCGGCGGGCTTGCGCCGCGGCTTGTCACCGCCGCCGGCCGGCTTGAGGCCGGCGGCCTTGGCCTTCTCGCTCTCCACCTTCTCCAGGCGGTCGGAAAGGGCCATCAGCTCTTCCCCTTCTTGCGCCCGAGAAGCCCGGCCTTCCGTCCCGGCTCGCCTTTCTGCTCATCCGGCTCGATCCCGGGCGGCGGGACCAGCTTCTTGAACCCCTCCCGGAGTTGGCGTGAGATCTCCGCTTTGGGGTTTGCCTGCAGTATCGGAGTGCCCATATTCGTCGACCATGGGACGTCCTTGGCGGTCGGCAGGACGGTTAAGAACCCTTTCGGGAAGAGCTGCGTGATGCCTTTCAGCTCGAGCCCGATCCCGGTGTCCGAGCGGTTCACGATCAGCACGCACTGATCCTCGACGACCCCCAGGTTGGCGATGGCCTCCACGTACCGCCTCATGTTCTTCAGCGACGGGACATCCATGTTGGCCAGAACCACGACCTTCTCCGACTGGTCGAAGGCCACCAGGCAGGTCTCGTTGAGCATCGGCGGTGTGTCGACGACGACGAAGTCGAAGTGCTTGCGGGCTGCCTCGAGGATCCCCGACACCTGGTCGGGGCTGATGTTCTCAGACTCCAGCGGGTCAGCCGGGGCGCAGAGCGTCTTGAAGCCGAGCGAATGCTCGACCACCAGCTCGGGCAGATCGGACGGGTCGTCGGCCAGGTCGCCGATCGTCCGCTGCGGGTGCAGGTGGAGCGTCGGCGCCACGTTGCCGAACTGCAGGTCCAGGTCGATCAGCAGCACCTTCGCTCCTTGCGTCTTCGCCAGGTAGGCGGCGAAGTTGGTTGCGACCATGGTCTTGCCGCTGCCGCCGGTGGGCGAGGCCACCGTGAAGACCCGCCCCCGCTGCTGCGCTGCGGCCGAACCAAGCGGCTGCAGCGGCGCGGCCTCGTGGACGACGATCCTCTCGGTGACCACGACGTTCTCGACCCGGAGCTCCGACGCCGTCTTCAGGGCGTCGGTCAGCTTGGCCTTCAGCTTGGGCCTCGAAAGGTTGGCCGGAAGGAAGTCGCTGGCGCCGGCGGCGGCGATCTGCGCCGCCGACCACGTCTTGTCCGTGTCGGAGAGCAGGATCACCACTCGCGCCTGGGCACGGTGCGCCTGCGCCAGCCGCTTCAAGCCGGCGGCCGTCATCTCCTCCGGGCTCACCACCAGGACGTCGGGGTCCTCCTCCTCGACCACCTCCAACAGCTCGGTGGGTCGGGTCAGGACGATCACCTTCGGCGATGGGTCCAGAGCATGAGCGACCTTCTCGACATCCCGCGCCAGCTTGCCGACCCGGTCCACCACGACGACCTTGGTCATCCGTGCCGGTTCGACTGAGTCCTCGACTCCCTCGGCCGGGCTGCTGCCAAAGATTGTGTCGGCGTTCCTGCCGGCTTCGGCCGCAGGGCTCTCCGCATCGGGCAGCGGGACCTCCTCCGGCTCCTCTTCGTAATCCTCCTGCTCTCCGTCCGGCTCCGCCGGCCACGAAGAGACGAGCCTGACCACCGGCCGGGCCTCGCTATCGGGATGGGGCTCCGGTTCGGCCGCGAAGGGCGGTACCGGTTCCGTGTCGGGGTCTTCGAAGTGACGTGTGGCGTAGGCCACGCGGCTTGCCAGCGGGTGCAGCTTGAAGATGCCGTCGACCGGTGCCAGGGGAACCTCGGGAGCCCGGGGCGCCAGGGCGGCGGCCTCTCCGCCGGCGTGCGCTAACGACTCCATCCGCGGCCCGTGCAGCGGCTGCCTGCGGTACTTCATGCCAGCGCCGTTCGGTAGGTGCGGCCTATACCTTCGCCGGCCGGCTCACCGGAGTTCATGAGGGTCAGCCAGACCGCGCCGTTCTCCTTGGCGAAGATGATCTTCTCCGCCTGCTCGATGGTCACCGCGAGCGTAAGGAGGATCTCTCCCGAGTCATCGGGTACCGCGCCCTCGGCCTGTGCCTTGGCGGAGAGCGCCCGGCGGTTGGCCAGCACCGTCACGTCGCTGAGCAGCAGCTGCGTAAGCGTGGCGTCCTGAGGGTTCGGTGCGCCCGGCAGGCCCTTGAAGGTGACGAAGATGTCCGCCTTGGAGCCTGGCTGGATGTAGTCACCCACGCCCTGCGGGACGGGCAGGCTGATCGTCAGCGCACGCATCCCCGCGGGGATCTTCAGGCTCTCCGCGCCGTCCTGGTTGAACTGAACGGTGGTCAGGATCTCGCCCTGCGCCATTGAGCGCACGAGGGTCTTGCCCTTCACCTGCTCTTCGCTGGTGATGGCCTGCGGCGGCCGTAGCGATGCGGGGACCTGCCTCCGCTCGACCGACGCGACAAGGTCCTCCCACACGGTGCCTACGGCGAGGTCGGTGGTCGCGACGTATGCCGGGACCGTCTTGCCCTCAGCGGCGCCGGCCTCCGGCTTCGCCGCCCTCGAGGTGTACAGGTAGGACAGCAGCATGCCGAGCACGGCCAGGACTGCTCCCCCTACGACGACGATTCTTGAACGCTTCATGATCTGCCCTCTCCTTGGTGACCCAGGAATTCGTTGAAAGACATTTGGTTGCTCACTCGACCAGCTCAAAGCCGTCGGAGCGGCCCTCGTAGGCCAGGCTCCGGGTGATCGTCTGGTTCGAGCCGCTCAGCTGGACCACGTTGCCGACCAGCCGCCCGTTCAGCGACGAGACGATGTTCGTCCCCGAGAAGTCGATCGGTCCGTTCGGGGCGAACATCACGCCGGTCCAGGAGTGGGTGTTGCCGTCGAGCTTGATCACTGCCTGCCCGGCCGAGCAGCTGGGCTGGTTCTTGTAGCTGGCGACGAGGAGTCCATCCGGGTCCCAGGGGCTGAATGTGATGTTGTTGCCGTTGATGTGGATGTCGCCGCTGCGGCTGACGAACGTGACCCCCTGGCCGTTGTAGCCGTTTCCGTTGAGGTGGATGTTGCCGGTCGTGTAGTAAAGCCCCGGGGCGATCGTCTTCGTCAGCGGGTTGAGCAGCAGGTTCAGCGTTAGCCAGGTCTCGTTTATCTCGACCGCGCCGGCGTAGTGGTACTTCAGCTGCGAAAGCGCCTTCAGCGCCTTGGAACCGCCCGGCGCGTAGTTGTCGACGTCGAAGACCTCCGGATACGCCAGCGGGGCGGTCAGCTTCTTGGGGTTGTCCACCGGCGGGTTGAATGTGATGTTGCCGGCCGGAGCGTCGCCCGCCAGGTACGTCACGTCTCCGTTCACCACGGTCCCGTTGGACACGATCTTCATGTCGTTGTTCGAGTGCACCCCTCCGTTGATGGTCCGGCCCGATCCGGAGAAGGACACCGCCGGGGTGCACGTCGTGGAACCGGCGAACACCGCGTACGGGCCGCCCAGACCGGGGCTGGCGCAGGCTGTCGCCCGGGCGGAGACTCCGAGCGTCTCAGTGCTGAACAGGCGGCCGAATATCGTGCCGAACTGCTCCGACGGCCTGACCTGGACGCATCCCGCCGCCCCGGCACGCTTGCCCGAGGTCGGAGGGATGTGGACGTCGGCACCCGTGGCGGAGAAGCCGTTCCGGGCGACGTACTCCCGGGCCTCCGCCTCGGCGGCGGTGGGCGTGCCGCTCCGCAGCACTCCTGCGCCTGCCAGGGCGGCGAAGTCTGCGCTGTTCTGGGCCTGCACCTTGCGCTGGCGGGCGTACCCGAGGTCGATTGCAAAGGCGCTGAAACCCAGAAGCAGGGAGATGGCGAACGCCACCACGATCAGGACCGAGCCCCGCTCACCCGAACGAGCCGCCCTCATGAGCACCACGTCCAGTCGCTTCCCGACAGGGCGGTCTCCTCGGCCGAGGCGAACGTGGACAGGTCCTGCTCGATGCGCATCTCAACCTTCGCCTTCAGGGCCCCGCTCAGCACGGTGTCGAAGACTGCCGACGCCGAGTCCAACGGGTACTGCGAGCAGAGGACCATCGTCCCGCCCTTGGTCTTCAAGGCCGGGAAGTAGACCTTCATCCTGCTGTCGGCCTCGTCCAGGCCGATGAGGTCCTTGGTCAGGCACATGAGCTTGCGGGTGTCGGTCGTGGCGACGGCTGCGCCGTTGATGGTGCAGGTGCTGGTCGAGCCGACCTGGGCGACGATTCCCTGCCGGACGCCGGCTCCGACGCCCTGGCGCAGCGCCATGAGATCGCTGAAGACCAGTCCGAAGTCGATGATTCCGGCGAGGAGCAGGACGAGCACGGGGAGAACCAGTGCCATCTCCACCGCGCTGGCGCCGGTCTCCTCCTGAAGTCCGGTCCCGCGGCGGATAAAAGCCGTTCCTAGCAACGAAGCATGCCTTTCCCGAGAAGATTTCTCTGGGATCGCTGGCTTCGCCCCGTCCTTCGTGCCCCCCCGGGCTGGCGAGTCCCTAGTTTGCTGGCTTGGTTATCGGCAGCAACCGGTACTGATTAAGGAGGGAAAATTCTGAGAAATGAGGTGCCGGGAGCGGGACTTGAACCCGCACGGGCTTTCGCCCAATGGTGTTTGAGACCATCGCGTCTGCCGTTCCGCCATCCCGGCCGGCTCTGCGACTCTAGGGTAACGCCGCCGTCATCGACTTGGAGCCGGAGCCGAGACCATTTCGCGCATGTCCCCGATCAAGGTGACGGCTCCGGCGAGGTCGTCCTCCAGCACCCTCTTCACCACCGCCGTCCCGACGATCACGCCGTCCGCCACCCGGCACGCCTCCGCCGCGACCTCCGGCGTGGAGATGCCGACGCCGATCAGAACCGGCAGGTCGGTATGGGGCTTGATCCGGTCGACGACCTCCGCGGCAGCGGTTGCCAGCCGGTCCTGCATGCCGGTGACTCCCATGCGCGACACCGCATAGACGAAGCCTCGGGAAGCCGCGGCGAGCATCGACGCTCGCTCCGGCGGCGTCGTCGGCGAGACCAACTGGATAAGCGCCAGGCCGTGCGCCTTGAGCACGCCGTCCAGCTCGGCGCACTCCTCGTACGGGAGGTCCGGAACGATGAGTCCCGCTATCCCTGCGTTGGCGGCCTTTGCGGCGAAAGCCTCCAGCCCGGCCGAGTGCACCGGATTGAAGTAGGTCATCACCACCGCCGGCGTGGAGGAGCGCTTCAGGGCCTCGGCGATCAGTCCGAGGCAGCCGTCCACGGTCACGCCGGCCTCCAGCGCCCGGACGGAGGATTGCTGGATGACCGGCCCGTCCATCACCGGGTCGGAGAACGGAATCCCCACCTCTATCGCGTCGGCCGTCTCGCCCAGCTTCACGTAGAGGTCGACGAACTCGCCAGGCGTCGGCAGGCCGCAGGTAAGGTAAGGCACGACCAGCTTGTTGCCTCCCCGTACCTTGCGCTTCAGGTGCTCTCCCAGGTCGAAGGCGACCTCCACGCTCAAAGGTCGAGCATCCCGGCGACGATGTCCACGTCCTTGTCCCCCCGCCCCGACAGGCATACGAGGACGTCGGCGTCGGGTCCCAGGTTCCGCGCAAGGTCCATGCCGCGCGCGACGGCGTGCGACGACTCCAGGGCCGGAAGGATGCCCTCGGACGAAGCCAGGGCCCGGAAAGCGCTGACCGCGTCGGCGTCCGTGGCCGTCAGGTACTCGACGCGACCGCTGTCCCGCAGCATCGAGTGCTCCGGGCCCACGCCCGGG